>JAVHQX010000153.1:0-9322 GCA_036171355.1 Patescibacteria group bacterium
CGGATCAGCCGTTACGGCGTCGCTTAAGACAGGGAATATCCCTTCCTGCCGAGCATGGCGTACATCGCCTTCTTGCCCTCCTCGACGCCCGGCTGGTCGTAGGCGTCGATGTCGAGCAGCTCCGCGGCCGCGGCGGTCGCGAGCATGAAGAACATCATGAGGCTGCCGACCGACCCCGGCGAAATCGCCGGCAGGTGGACTGTCCCGCTCGGCCGCCCGTTCTTCGCGAGCGCCAGCGCGGTCGCCGCGCGCTCGGCATGGATGATCTCCTCGAATCCATGGCCCGCCATGTAGGCGACGCCCTCGAGATCCGGATACGGATTCGGCACGACGAAGTCCTTCCGGAACGCGTCGACTTCGACGAACGTGACGACTTTGTCGGCGGGACCTTCGTTGTACAACTGAATCTGCGAATGCTGGTCCGTCGCGCCGAGCGCCGCGACGGGGGTCATGCCGTGATGGACGACCATGCCGCTGCGGCTCCGCTTCTTGCCGAGGCTCTCCGCCCACAGCTGCCGGTACCACGCGCCGAGCTCCCTGAGCCCGTCGGCGTAGGGCATGAGGACGCTGATGCGCTGGCCCCGGCGCGCGTAGGCGTCGTGCTGCAGGCCCGCGAAGAGCAACGGACCCGACGCGCCCGCCGGGGTGCCGGCGAACGCCTCGAGTTCCTGCTTCGCGCCGGCGACGGGCGCCGCGACGTCGATTCCCGCGCACGCCGCGGGAAAGAGGCCCACGGTCGTGAGCGCCGAGAACCTGCCGCCGATGCGCTGCGGCACTGGCAGCGTGCGGTATCCTTCGCGGTCCGCGATCTGCCGCAGCGTGCCGGATTTCGGATCGGTCGTGGCGATGACGTGGCGGCGGTGCTTGGCGAGGCCGACCCTGCGGATCAGGCGGTCGCGCAGGAGCACGAACGCGCTCATTGGTTCGATGGTGTCGCCCGACTTCGAGATGACGTTCAATGCGGTCTTGCGGAGGTCGATCCGGCCGAGCAGCGCGGCGATTTCCTCCGGATCGGTGTTCGCGCCGATGAAATGCACGCGCATCCCCTTCCCTTCCTTGCAGAGCGCGCGGATGAGCGCGCGGGCGCCGAGGTCGGAGCCGCCGATGCCGATGACGACGAGGTCGGAAAAGGATTTCGCGACGTCCTTCGCCGTCCTGCGCGCGGCGGCGAGATCGTCCGTGAGTTCCGGGATGGCGAAGAAGCCCACGCGGCCGGACTTCCAATCGTCCATGAGCTTGGCCTTCACGGGTTCGAGCGAACGCGCCAGCGCTTCGCGCTCGCCGTCCGCGGTGCCGGCGCTCGCGCGCGACGCCCACATGAAGGAATGGTCGTACGTGATGGCGGATTTCTTGGGCATAACGTGCTCAGTATAGCATGGGAGGAATAAAGAGGCAGGACGGCCGTCAGGCCTTGAAAAAACCGCGAAAACATGCTAAGATTCAGGCATATTCGCGTAACGCGAAACCTATGGCCCGAGGCGACCAACACGGTTACAAAGGCGACTCCCGGGAATCCCGCGAGCGCCCGACGATCGAAGCGCAAATCGACACGCGGGCGTCGAAAGGCCATCCCGGCCGCAACGAGGACGCGGCGCTCGGCGACATCATCCGGCTGCAGGAGGAAGGCGTCGCGCCGCCGAAGGTGGAGACCAGGGACCCCGCAGCCGACGCGGAGGCGATCCGCCAGGCGCGCGAGCGCGAACTGCAGGTCGCGGACAAACTCAAGGACAAGAAGGTCTTCGGCGTGCTCGACGGCATTTCCGGCGGCGGCGAAGGCGGCGGCACGGGCGTGCTCGCGAGCCGGCTCGCGTCGGCGCGCATCACCGAGCGCATGGCGGCCATGCCGCAGGGGCTTTCCGTGGAACAGACGAAGGCGTTCCTCCTCCAGTCGATGCAGGAGGCCGATAAGGACGTGAAGCGCTACCGCGACGCCGCGGACGCCTCGACGCGGGATTCCGCGCGCAAGAAGGAGCTCAAGCAGATGGGCACGACGGCGGACGTCGTGGCGCTCGTGGACAACCCCGACGGTTCGCAAGAGGCGGTCATCGGCCATGTCGGCGACAGCCGCGTCTACCTGTACGACGAGAAGACCAAGAAACTCCAGTCGCTCACCGTCGACGAGAACGTCGTCGGCTACATGATGCGCATCGGCCAGATCTCGCGCGAGGAGTACGACCAGGTCATGAACACTGAGAACATCGACGACCTCCCGGACAAGCTGAAGAACCTCGGGGCGAACCTCCCCGGCATCGGCGGCGTCCGCCGCGCGAAGAACATGATCTTCAACGCGCTCGGCACGGGCGGAGTGACGGCCGAGAACGTCTTTTCGGTGAAGGTCGAGGCCGGACAGAAGCTCATGATCACGAGCGACGGCATCCATGACAACCTCACGGACGCGCAGCTCGAGCAGCTGCTCGCCGAAGGCAAGACCATGGAAGACATCACGCGGCTCGCGTCCGAATCCGGCCGGAAGCCCGACGACGTTACCGGTACGCTCATCGAAATCAAGGGGCAGCGCAAGGAGCAACGCGCGGAACAGGGCGGCGAGCCGCAGAAGGCGCAGCTCGAGCAGTGGAAACAGGAGACCGCGGCGACCGGGCAGGAAATCCAGAGGCTCGAAGGCCTCAAGGCGCTCGAGCGGATCAGGCCGACGCGCGACGACGGGCGCAACAACGTCATGATCGGCGTCGACGGCCGCGGCTTCATGGAACTCGCCAAGCTCGGCGGATCGGCCGGCGTCGACCGCAAGATCCGCGACCTGAAGCTCGACGCGCTCCCCAAGGAATACCACGTGGCGCAGGCGGACCTCGCCGAACTGCAGCGCGCCATGGGCATATCGGCGCAGCAGGCCCGCGAGCAGCTCGCCGTGCAGCGGCAGGTCGCGGACTGGCAGCGCAACGTCGCGCATGCCGCGCAGTATTCGCTGCCGGGACGCCGCGGCGGCTTCCAGGGCGACGTCACCATGCAGGCCGTCGAGGCCGTGGCGCAGCGCATGCGCGCCGGAGAGTCGCCCGAACAGATCATCCGCGACGCGAGGGCGGCGGGCGACGGCGCCGAACGGAGCATCGAGGCGCTCTCGATACTGACCGCCGCCGAGGACCGCTTGCAGAGCATCTCCGCGGAATATCACCGGCTCGACGGCGAAAAGCGCGCGGAGATCGCCGCGGCCGAGCAGAGCCAGATCGACCAAGCCCGGCAGGACCTCGCCGCGGCCGCGCCGGAACGTCCGCAGCAGCAGACGGCGGAGATGCCGGCCGCGCAGCTGCAACAGCCTCAGAAGAAAGGCCTATGGAGCCGATTCAAGGGACTTTTCAAGTAAGCGAACGCTCATGAACGCGCCATGCCGCGAAAGCGGCGCGATGCACGATCCGGAATTCCGGAGGTCCGTCGAAGACCTCGAGCACAGTCTCGCGGCCGCTCCGGAAATCTTCCGCGGCCAGAAGGGCTGAAGCTTCGGCGATTTCGCGCGCCAGGCCGAGGAAACCGCGAAGGCCGGCGACGAGGAGCGCGAGGAGACGATCCGCCGCGAGCAGGCCCGCTTCCTTTACGGACGGTACAAGGAGAAATATCCCGATCTCCTGCAGATCCCCCGCAAGGTGCACGGGTTCTCCTTCTTCGAGGGGAACGGCGACAACGCGGAGCGCGGCGTTGGCGCGTCCAAGGCCGTGCTCGCCGCGGTCGAAGCCGCGGTCGCCGACCTCGAGCCGTACGCGCAGAAGGACGCGAAGAAGGGAATGTCGCGGCCCGTCACCGGCCTCATCTCGACGGCGCAATCGGGCGGCGACCTGCGCGGGCTGCTGAAACGCGTCGACAAGGCGCTCGGGACGCGGCGCCTCGACGAGTATTTCGACCCCGCGACGAACCACGCCTTCGCCGCCGGACCGCCCAACGCGAAAAAAGCCGCGGCATGAACCGCGGACGGCGCGAAAAACGGCCTCAGGGCCGTTTTTCCTTTTCCCGATGCGCGCGTTCGCGCTCGTGCGCCAGCCAGTCCTTGAGATACCGCGTCGCGACGACATCGTCCTTGTTGTAACGGATGATCGCGTCGAGCTTCTCCCGGTCGCCCTTCTCCAGCCAGTCCTCGTAAAACGCGACGGACTCCCCTCCTCCTTCGATCGCGCCCTTGCGCTGGAAGTCGATGTACTTGCCGATGTCCTTGATGCTGTAGAAGTACAGCGGGAAGACGACCGCGTCCTTCACGATCTCGTTCAGGTCCACGAGCCTGTCGCGGAAGACGTCGAGGGCGCGGGAGCCGCCGTACTTGCGCTCGAGCATGCCGATCCGCGTGAGCTCATATGTGCCATAGTGGTAGACGACGTACTCGCCGTCGAACTTCCCGACCCAGTCGATGAACTCCTTCCACATCTTCCATTCGTCCTCGGGACGCTCCGCGAGCTGATATTCGTATTTCTCGTCCGTCCCGCGGCGGACCAGGAACCCGAAGAGGTATTCGACTTGGCGCAGCGGGTCGCCTTCGATGTCGAAGAAGATCTCAAGGGGCGCTTCCGGAAGGTCGATGGGCGTGCGCACGAAGTGCCGGTGCTCGAGGAGCGCCCGCGCCTGCAACACGATGCGCTCGAGCAGCGCGCGCTTGCACAGCGGCTCCTCGGCGGCGAGGCGCTCGACGTCGATTTCCGCGGCGTCATGCACCGTCAGCACCCCGTGCGCCCTGAGCGCCTGCACGACTTTCTTCTTCACGTTGTAGAGCAGCGCGATGTCGTCGCGTTCCTTCGCGAACGCGAGGCACTCCTTGAACCAGGGCGACTGCTTGCAGCTCGAAGAGACGTGCGGCGGCGGCGGATTGCCGGCGAGCGTCTCGCGGATCTCCGCGACCGCCTGGCGGAACTGCGCGTCGAACTCCCGGAGCGGGAACCCGATACGCACGCCGGAGCCGTTGAGGATGTAGCCTTCGTCGGGACGGACGCCCTGCGCGTGTTCGAGCAGCGCGCCGTAGCACGCGAGCTGGTATTTGTGCGCGTCCGAAAGCCGTTCGGCGCTTTTGATGTCGACGGCGACGTAATGATAGGCGCCGAACACCGAACCGCGGTCGTCGCGCCGTTCGAGGATGTCGGGGATGCCCTCGAAATCGTCGTCCATGAGGACGCCCTGGTAGATGCACGCCGCGCCGTCGCGCATGAGCTTGAGCGTCGCCTTGCGCCGCGCCTCCTTCGTGCGCCCTTCGACCTTCACGCAGGCCATGTCGGCGATAATGCGCTCCTCGTGCAGGCGGCCGCCTTCGAGCAGCATCTCCGCGAAGGCCGTCCGCGGCGCCATCTTCGCGGGGTCGCCGTACGCGTCGAAATAGAGCCAGTGCGGACAGGCGTCGTACTTGTAGAACATGCTCGCGGTGATGCGCCCACCGGGCGTTTTGCGCGAAATGGACGGTTTGCGGGAAGGCATACGGCGCCTAAAAACTAGCATGGGCGCGCCGGCCGGGCACGCCTCATTCGAACCGAAGCGCGGTGATGGGTTCGAGCTTCGAGGCTTTGCGCGCGGGCTGGAGGCCGAAGATGATGCCGACGGCGGCGGAAACGACGGCGGCGCCGAGGAAGGCCGTCATCGACACGACGTACGGGACGTCGAGGTGGTTGGCGCGCATGACCGCGACCGCGCCCATGGTCATGAGGAACCCCAGGATCCCGCCGATGATCCCGCCGAGTGTCGTGAGCACGACGGCCTCGACGAGGAACTGCAGCAGGATGTCCGCCGGCTTGGCGCCGAGCGCCTTGCGCAGGCCGACCTCCCGGATGCGTTCGGTGACCGACACCAGCATGATGTTCATGATGCCGATGCCGCCGACGAGCAGCGAGATGGCCGCGAGGAAGGCCAGGAAATACGTGATGACGTTCGTGACGGTGTTGAGCCGGTCGGTGATGTCCTGCGCGGTCGTGACCATGAAATCGTCCTTGCTCGGATCGTCGATGTTGTGGCGCTTGCGCAGCAGGCGTTCGATGTCGGCGACCGTCTCATCGACGCGTGCCGCGTCCTGGACCGTGAGATGCACCTCGATGATCTTGTCGTTTCCGGTGATCCGCTTCTGCGCCAGCCGGAGCGGCATGATGGTCAGGGAATCCATGTCCATGGTCATCATGGAGCCGAGCGGACGAAGGACGCCTACGACCATGAGCGGAAGGTCGTTGATCTTGACCTTCTGGCCGAGGGGATCGCCGGAGCCGAACAGTTTCGCGGCGACCTTGCTGCCGATCACCACGACGGGAGCGAGCGACTGTTCCTCCTCCCGGGTGTAAAAGCGCCCCTCGCCGATCTTGATGATCGGCATGACGTTCGGATAGAAGTCCGAGGAGGCGCCGTAGATGAGCGACCGGTACTCCGCGTTGCCGAACCGGATGTACTCCTGGCCGGTCACGGATCCGCTGACCGCGGCGGCGTACGGCAGGTTCCGCGGGTCCGCGAGGGCCTGCACGTCGGCGTAATCGAGCGAGGCCGGATTGGCGCCGAGCAACAGGGCCTGCATTGAATTCTGCCGCGAGGCGCCGGGCGCGGCCGGGTTGATCGTGATGAGGTTCTGGCCGGTGTAGCTCTCGATGTACCCGACGACCCCGGCCTTGACCGCGACGCCGAGGGAGATGACGACCGTCACGGAAAACACGCCGATGACGATGCCGAGGAGCGACAAGGCCGTGCGCATCCTGTTGCGCCGGAGATTGCTCAGCGATGCCCTTGCGAGATCGTGCAGATGCATATCATTCGTAGCGCATGGCCTCGATGGCATCGAGCTTCGCGGCCGCGGCGGCCGGCCCGACCCCGAAGGCCAGGCCGATGCCGACGGAGACGACGAGCGACACCGCGACCGAGACCAGGGAGATCGTGAAATGCCAGGTCAGGCCGTAATTGACGGCGATCACGGTGACGAGCGCGGCGATGGACGCGCCGAGGATCAGGCCGATGACCCCGCCGGAAAGCGATATCATCGAACTTTCGGTCAAGAATTGCGCCAGGATGCGGCCCGGCTTGGCGCCGAGCGACTTGCGCAGGCCGATCTCGCGGGTCCGTTCGCGCACGGCCACGTACATGATGTTCATGATGTTGATGCCGCCGACGAGCAGGGAGATGGCCGTCACGAACAGCAGGAAATAATTGATGGAATCGGTGATGCCGACGATGGTGGTGATGGCCTGCTGCGCCGACCGCACCGAGAAATCGTCCTTGGCCGGATCGGTGATGTGATGCCGCCGGCGCAGGGTCTTCACGATCTCCTGCTTCACCCAGTCGAGGTTGCCGGCGTTATCGACCTTGACCCGCGCGGCGGTCAGATGCTCGATGCCGGCGATGTATTTCTGCACGGCGGTCACGGGGATGAAGAGGGAGCTGTCCATGTTGCCGAGCGAGCCGCCTCCCTTTCCTTTCAGGATACCGATGACCAGGTAATTGTATCCTTTGATGCGGATCTGCTTGCCGAGCGGGCTGCCGCGCGGCGAGATGTCCGCGGCGGCGTCCGAACCGAGCACGACCACCCGGCCGTAATTGACGATGTCGTCGACGCTGAAGAACCTGCCTTCGGCCACGGTCATGTCCATCATGCCCGGGAATTCCTCGCCGGTGCCGTAGATGGTGGCCATCTCCGCGATCTGGCCGAGCGAGACGGATTCCAAGGCCAAGACCAGAGGCGCGCCAAGGATGACGTGCGGCAGGGCGCGGACGGCCCGGTAATCGCTCTCCTTGAGGGTGTTCGTGGCGATGCCCATGACGATCGGCGGCGGTTCGTTCTCGCCGCTGCCGCCGGGAATGATGCCGATGACGTTGGTCCCGACGGCCTCCGTCTGTTCCAGAATCAGGTTCTGGGCGCTCTTGCCCACCGAAGAGACCGCCACCACCGACGTGACGCCGATGATGACGCCGAGCATCGTCAAGAAGGTCCGGCTCTTCGACGCCAGGAGCGTTCGTCCGGAATAGGCGATGTCCTTGCGGAGGGACATAGGGACGTCAGGAGACGATGCGGCCGTCCTTCATGCGGATGATCCGCTGGGCGTACTGAGCCACGTCCTCCTCGTGCGTGACCATGACGATGGTATTCCCCTCCTCATGGAGGGTGCGGATGATTTCCATGACCTCGTCCGACGTCTTGGAGTCGAGGTTGCCGGTCGGTTCGTCGGCGAGGATGAGCGAGGGTTCGTTGATGAGCGCCCTGGCGATGGCGGCGCGCTGCTGTTCGCCTCCGGAAAGCTGGTTGGGCATGGCGTTGATCCTATGGCCGAGCCCGACGCGGCCGAGGAGCTCCAAGGCGCGCTTCCGCGCGCTCTTCATGTCGACCGAGGCGGCGTACTCCATCGGCAGCAGGACGTTCTCGAGCACCGAAGTGCGCGGCAGGAGGTTGTAGGCTTGGAAGATGAAACCGATCTTCTCGTTCCGGATCACGGCGCGCTCGAGCTCCGTGAGCGAGCTGGCGTCGCGACCCTCGAAAAAATACTTTCCGGAGCTCGGACTCAACAGGAAGCCGAGCGTGTACATGAGCGTCGACTTGCCGCAGCCGGAAGGACCCATGATGGCGTTGAATTCGCCCTTATGGATGGTCAGGTCCACGCCGGCGAGCGCCATGACGACCTGTTCGCCCTGCATGTATTCCCTGACGAGTTTTTCCAGCCTTATCAGTTCAGCCACAGTCGCGTCCGTTCATTTGGCGCCGTTCGTCGAGATGACGACCGGCTCGCCCTCCGAGATGCCGCTCTTGATTTCGACGTAATCGATGCCCTCGAGGCCGACCTCCACGTCGCGCTCGACCAGCTTGCCGTTCACGACGACCTGGACGTAATTCTTGCCCGACCGCTCCTTGATGGCGCGCACCGGCACGCGGAGCGCGTTCTCGCTGCGGGCGGTCTCGATGTCGAGGTTCGCAGTCATGCCGGACTTGAGACGCGGGTCGTCCTGGTCGAACAGCACCCTGGTCTCGTAGAAGATGACGCCTTCGACGACCTTCTCTGCGGGGTCGATCCGTTCGACCTTGCCGGTCCATTCCTCGCTCGTCGGGAACGCGTCCAGCGAGACGCGCACCGGCTGGCCGACCGCGATCTTGGCGATGTCGACCTCGGAGATGTTCGAGACGATCTCGAACTTCCCCACGACGTTCATGGTCACGATGGGAGCGCCGGGCTGCGCCGTCTCCCCTTTCTTGACGGCCACGTCGGTGATGATGCCGTCGTCGGGCGCGACGATGGCGCGTTTCGAAAGTTCGGCCTGCAGCGACGACAGGGCGGCATCCTGGGCCGAGACCTGCGCGCGCTGCGCGGCGACGACCTCGACGCGCGTCCCGGTCTTCTTGTAGGCCAGCTCGGCCTTGGCCTGGTCGAGCGCGCCGCGCGCGGTG
>JAVHQX010000154.1:0-2028 GCA_036171355.1 Patescibacteria group bacterium
CAAGCCGGAAGTGACGGACGTCATCTCGCTGTGCGAACTGGACGAGGAGGACATCATCGGCATCGCCGGCAGCCTCGAGAAGTCGTCCGAACACCCGCTCGCGGAGAGCATCTACGAGTATGCGGTGCAGGAATCGGCCCCGATTGCCGAAGTCACCGGCTTCCACGCCATCCCCGGGCATGGGGTCGCGGGCGCCATCGCCGGGGAGGAGTTCCATCTCGGCAACCGCAAGCTCGTGGCGCAGCTCGGCCTCGACGCGGCGAAAGTGGAGCGGAAGCTCCAGCGCCTCGAGGAGGCGGGCAAGACCGCGATGCTCCTCGCCACGAAGGACCGCATCATCGGCATCGTCGCCGCCGCGGACACGCTCAAGGAGACGTCGCTTGAGGCGGTGGAAAAGCTCAAGAAAATGGGCATCGCCGTCTACATGATCACCGGCGACAACAAACGGACGGCCGACGCCATCGCCAAACAGATCGGCATCGCGAACGTGCTCGCCGAGGTGCTGCCGCAGGACAAGGCGCATGAGGTCCGCAAGCTCCAAGAGCAGGGCCTCAAGGTCGCCATGGTCGGCGACGGCATCAACGACAGCCCGGCGCTGGCCCAGGCCGACGTGGGCATCGCCATGGGCAGCGGCGCGGACGTCGCCATGGAAGCGGGCGGCGTCGTCATCATCAAGAACGACCTGCGCGACGTGATCGCCGCGATCCGCCTGAGCAAGGCGACCATGCGCAAGGTGCGCCAGAACCTGTTTTTCGCCCTGTTCTACAACGTCATCGGCATCCCCGTCGCCGCCCGGCTCTTCGCCGTGTGGGGCGTGGTCCTGCGGCCGGAACTCGCGGGACTCGCCATGGTGTTCAGCTCGGTGTCGGTCATCTCGAACTCGCTGCTGCTGAAGCGGTTCCGCCCGCTGAAGCGGGACTTCCTCTCCGATCTCGCGCCGGTGTTCATGACCGCGCTCTTCACGCTGATGTTCGCGGGTTTCGCGAAGATCAGCGCCGGGTCCTGAAGCGCCTTCCGCGCCATGCGCCGGGCCGGGCGTTCGCGTCCGGTCCCGGCGAGACCCTGTGGCGCTAAGCCGCGGGCACTACTCACCTATGCATCGCAAGAAATTCCCCATCGCATGGGCGGCCGCGATCGGCGTCGCGGTCATCGCGCTTGGAGCGTTCGCCGCGACGCGGTCTTCGGCGCGGGTCGTGCCGGCGCTCGCCGGACTGAAGGCCGTCGTCGTCCGCTCGGCGTCGTGCGGCTGCTGCGGCAACTTCGTGGCGTACCTCAAGCGCAAAGGCTTCGAGGTCGAGACGAAGTTCGTGGAGGATTCCGCCAAGCGCCGCGCCGACGCGGGCGTCCCCGGCGAGCTCGGCAGCTGCCACACGACCTACGTCGGCGGCTACGTGGTCGAAGGGCACGTGCCCGTCGAAGCCATCGACAAGCTGCTCAAGGAAAAGCCGGCCGTGAAGGGCATCGGCATGCCCGGCATGCCGTCCGGTTCGCCCGGCATGCCGGGCCCGAAGACCGGACCGTTCACGATTTCGAGCTTCCAGGAGGACGGCTCGACGTCGGCCTTCATGGAACTCTGAACCCCGGGCTTATGGTCGCTTTCCTCGTCGCGGCTCTCGCGGGCGCCGCCCTTCTCGCGCCGCTGCCCGCGTCCGCCCATTGTCCGCTCTGCACCGCGGGCGCCGGCATCCTGGCCGTCGCCGCGGTGGCGTTCGGCGTGAATCCGATGGCCGTCGGCGTCTTCATCGGGGCCTTCGCCGTCGCGCTCGGCCTTTGGGCGGCGCGCGTTACGCGGCGGTTCCGCTTCCCGCTGAAGGCCGTCGCGTTCGCGGCCGCGTCGTTCCTGCTGACCGTGTGGCCGCTCGCGCCGCTCTTCGACAGCTACGCGTCGTGGTACGTCGACCTCGGCGGCGGTTACGGCACGCTCACGAACCGGACCTACGTCATCAACCGCTTCGTCCTCGGCGCCGTCGTCGGCGCGGTGTTGCTCGCGCTCGCCCTCAAGGGTCGCTTCGAACTCGACGACGCCGC
>JAVHQX010000155.1:0-2010 GCA_036171355.1 Patescibacteria group bacterium
CCGTCGGCGACGATCACCGGCGAGCCGTCGTAGCGCCCGCCGAAGGTGATGCCGAGGACCTCGGGCCGGAGGCGCTTGCCCTTGCAAGCCGGGCAGGTCACGACGTTCATGTAGCCCTCGATCTCCTTCATGACGTAGTCCGAGTCGGTCTCCTTGTAGCGCTTCTCGAGGTTGGGCACGACGCCGTCGAAGGGCGTCTGCACGCCGTCGACGAGGTATTTCTCGTCCCCGGTCCCGTACAGGATGATGTCGACCGCCCGCTTCTCGAGCTTCTCGATGGGGATGTCGACGGAGAACCCGTGGGTCTTCGCGACCGCGGCGAGCAGCTTCATGTACCACTGCTGGTTGCCGGCGATGCGCGTCCACGGCTTGATGGCGCCCTGCGCGAGGGTCAGGCGCGGGTTCGGGATGACGAGCTCCGGTTCGACGACGAGCTTCGTGCCGAGGCCGGTGCAGGCCGGGCAGGCGCCATGCGGGCTGTTGAACGAGAAGATGCGCGGCTCGAGCTCGGGCAGGTGGATGCCGTCCTTCGCGCAGGTGAGGCGCTGGCTGAACAGGAGGTCCTCGCCGTTGTCCTCGCGATAGACGACCAGGAAACCGTCCGCGAGATCGAACGCCTTGGCGATCTGGGCCTCGAGCTGCGCGGATTCATCCTGCTGCGCGTAGCGGCCGATGACGACCTCGACGGTCGAGCGTTGTTCCTTGTCGCGGCGCATGGCCTTCACCTCGTCGAGCGGCGCGAACAGGCCGTTGAAACGGACCTCATCGTAGCCGCTCTTGCCGGCCCACTCCAGCAGGTGCTTATGGATGCCTTTCTCGTCGCGGACCATCGGCGCAAGGATGGCGATGGCCGAATCCTCGATCAGGTCGCGGACCTTCTTGGCGATCTCGTGCGGACTCTCGTGCATGACGGGCGAGCCGCACTGCGGGCAGTGCGGGCGGCCGGCTCGCGCAAACAAAACACGGAGATAATCGTAAATCTCCGTGATCGTCCCGACGGTCGATCGGGGGTTCGACGAGGTCGTGCGCTGTTCGATGGCGATGGTCGGCGAGAGGCCGCGGATCTCGTCGACGTCCGGCTTGTCCTGGAGTTCGAGGAACTGCCGCGCGTACGAGGACAGCGATTCCACGTAGCGGCGCTGGCCTTCGGCGTAGATGGTATCGAAGGCAAGCGACGACTTGCCCGAGCCGGAGAGGCCGGTGATGACGGTGAACTTGCCTTTGGGGATCTTCGCGTCGACGTTCTTGAGGTTGTGGACGCGCGCTCCCTTGATGACGATAGCGTTGGCGTTGCCGTTTGGCATCTTGCGGTCCCAAAGGGTGAACAAACGACGGTTCCGGAGGAACCGGAAACAAGCTGTCGTCGAGCATATCGTACGGTCAAGATTCTGGCAAGAGTGGCGCCTTCGCCCCCTTTGGCCGCCTCCGGAGAACGAAAGACATCCGCGCGCGGCGGATGTCTTTTCCGGCCGTATCGGACGATACGACGGCTCAATGGTAACCGTTGGGACAGACCGTGGACGGCGGCGCGACGCAGCGGAACACGGTGTCGGGGCATTCCAATCCTTCATTGCAGGTATTCTTGGCGAACAGTAACGAAGCGGGCCCGAAGAACTCTCCGCACGGCATGCCCTCGGTGCCCTCGCGCGTGCACGTATGATCCGAGACCAGCCAGCCGGGATACGAGCTGCACACCGCCCTCGACCGGCCGCCCCGGGTGCAGTCGCCGTTGTTGTCGCAACCCTCGCCCGGCCCGCCCGAATTGCAGATGCCCGCGCCCGGCGAAATGATCGTACGGTCCCAGATGCCGCCGTCGTAACAGACCGAGCATTGGCCGTGGCCGCCGTCGCCGACGTGACAGACGGCCCCCGGCTTGTACGGCTTGCAGTATTTGTCGTCGCTGCTGAACCAGTGCGTCTCCTGCGTCCAACAGTACAACGGTCCGAAGGAATCGTAGCGTCCGTGCGAGCCTGGGCATTCCGCATGCTGAGCGATCTTCCTGCAGGTCAC
>JAVHQX010000156.1:0-9131 GCA_036171355.1 Patescibacteria group bacterium
GGTGCCCGAAGTGCACGCCTGCCTGGAGCAGCTCCAGGAGCGACGGAAGTTTAGCCATATAACGCAAAAAATTCCTTAGGCCTCTACGCTTCAGCACCGCGACCCCGCAATTCTGCGGGGCAGGCCGCGCTGCCTTGTTCGAAGCGTATGTGGGATGAATAAAGGGAAAACGGGTTGCCGCTTTCCTTCGCGCGTAATCTACCGGTGCCGCCCGAAAAAAGCAAGACCCGCACCGTAGTGGTGCGGGCCTGAAGCCGCCGGGCGGCCCTCAGGAGAGGGTCGCGGCGTCGACGGGCGCCGGGACGTTGATGCGGATGACGTCATCGACGATGTCCACGTCGCGGGGCTCGATGCCGAGCTCGGAGAGCAGGCAGCGCTCGCCCGCGATGGCGTTGCGGATGAGCGACAGGTGCTCGTCCACGCGGGCGCAGACGATGAACACGAGGCGCTCCCCCACCTTGTCGAAGTAGAGGATGTCGCAGCGGTCGATCATCTCGAGAAAGTACCCGAGACGGTCGCGCACGTTACGGACGACCGCCGCCACGGCGGGGTCGGCCTGAGGAACGGGCACATTCGCCGCGCCGTCGACGAGGTCCCCGTGCAGGACGATGACGTCCGCGGGGCCGGAGAACACGCGCTCGAGGATCTCCGCCTGGCTCCGGCGCTCCGATTCCGGCATGCCCGCGTGCAGGTCCCGCAAAACGATGGTCTTTCCTTGTCGTGCCATTAGGCACCTCCTTGGTGCGTCGGGTGAAAGGGCCGTCGCCGGGTCCCGGAATGGGGCACGTCGACCCCGCAACCTAGCAAAAAACCGGCGGATTGTCAATCGGGACGGGAAAAGAAAAACCGCCCGGAACCTGCCGCCGGTCGTCCGCGGACCCGCGCCGGGGTGCAGGGCTTGCAAACTTCCCGCCGCCATGATATTTTCGTCCCATTCACTTGAAACCGTCGCCCGACGGACATGACTATGAAGAAGGAGACCCATCCGACCTATTATCCCGATGCCAAGGTGGAGTGCGCCTGCGGCAACACCTTTACCGTCGGTTCGACCGTGAAGGAGATCCACATCGAGCTCTGCTCGAACTGCCATCCGTTCTACACGGGCAAACAGAAGCTCGTCGACACGGCCCGCCGCGTCGAGAAGTTCAGGGAGCGCACCGAGAAGAAGTCCGCCGCCCCGAAGGTCGGCAAGAAGGCCAAGACCGCGGCCCGCAAGGCCAAGAAGGCGGAAAAGTAACTGACGGAGTGATAAAGTGGTTGAGTGGCCCGGCGGCCGAGTGATTGAGTGCGAATCTCAACATTCAGCCGCCCTCGGACTCAGCCACTTTTTATATGGACATCAGGGCCGCAGTCGCGAAAAAACGCGAACGCAGGGAAGAACTGGAACGGCTCCTCGCCGATCCGGCCACGTTTTCCGATACCCGGAAGCTCAAAGACCTGAACCGCGAGTACGACGACGTGAAGGCCTGTCTCGAGGTCGCCGAGCGTTATGGGGCCGTCGTCACGGGACGCCGCGAGGCGGAAAAGACGGCCGGAGAGGCCGGAGACGCGGAACTGAAGGAGATGGCCAAGGAAGAACTCGCGAAGCTCTCCGCCGACGAGGAGCGCCTGCTCGCGGAACTCGAATCCGCCCTCGTCCCGCCGGAACCCATGGACAGCAAGAACAGCTACGTCGAAATCCGCGCCGGCACGGGCGGCGACGAGGCCGCGCTGTTCGCGGCGGAGCTGTATCGGATGTATTCGCGTTACGCCGAACGCCGCGGATGGAAGACCCGGCTCTCGTCATCGAGCCGCACCGAACTTGGCGGCGTGAAGGAGGTCGTCTTCCTCGTCGAGGGACTGAACGCCTACCGCGACCTGAAGTACGAAAGCGGCGTGCACCGCGTGCAGCGCGTGCCGGAGACCGAGAAGTCCGGCCGCATCCACACCTCGACCGCGACCGTCGCGGTGATGCCGGAGGCCGAGGACATCGACCTGAAGATCGACATGAAGGACATCCGCGTCGACACCTTCCTCGCCGGCGGCCACGGCGGCCAGGGCGTGCAGACGACGTATTCCGCCGTCCGCGTCACGCACTTGCCCACCGGCATGATCGTGCAATGCCAGGACGAACGCTCGCAGACCCAGAACAAGGAACGCGCCATGGGCATCCTCCGCGCGCGCCTCTTCGCGATCGAAGAGGAAAAACGCCGCGCCGCGGAAAAGGCGCTCCGTCAGGGCCAGATCGGCACGGGCGAACGCTCCGAGAAGATCCGCACCTACAATTTCCCGCAAGACCGCATCACCGACCATCGCATAAAGAAATCCTGGCACAACATCCCCGGCATCCTCGACGGCGCGATCGACCCGCTCATCACCGCCGTCCGCGCCGCCGCCCTGAACGGCGCGATAGGCGCCGCGACTGACGAAGAAGACGATTGAAAAGTACCCGGTACGCAGTAAACGGTACTCAGAAAGCCGTACGATTCCGTGTACTGCGTACTGACTGCTGAGTACTCCCTCATTTATGCAAGCCGTCATCATGGCCGCCGGCCTCGGCACGAGGCTTCGGCCGCACACCCTCACGACCCCGAAACCCATGCTCGAGGTCGCGGGCCGTCCGATCCTCGAGTGGTCGCTCGCCGCGCTCCCGCCGGAGATCGACGAGGTCATCCTCGTCGTGGGCTATCTCAAGGAACGGATCATCGGCAGATTCGGGGACGCTTGGCAGGGCCGCCGGATCCGCTACGTGGAACAGACCGAACTCAAGGGGACTGGCGACGCGCTCGCCCGCTGCCGCCCGCACCTTTCAGGAAAATTCCTGGTGATGAACGGCGACGACCTGTACGGCGGCGGCGACATCGCCTCCGCCGCGCGGCGCGACCTCGCCATCCTCGCCAAGGCGGCGGAGGTTCCCGGCCGTTCCGGCGCGTTCCGCACGGACGCGTCCGGCAACCTCGTGGACATCATCGAAGGCGCCGACGTCGAACCTGGGGGCCTCGTGAACGCCGGCCTCTACGTCCTCGACGAACGGTTCTTCTCGTATCCGCTCGTACCCATCAAAGGCGGCGCCGAGTTCGGGCTGCCGCAGACGCTCGTCACCATGGCCAAGGATCACCCCATCGTCATCCTCCGCGCCGGCTTCTGGCTGTCCATCGGGTATCCGGAGGATTTGGAGAAGGCAACGCGGATCCTGAACGAAAGAATGGAAAAGAGTAAAAGTGTAAAAGAGTAAAAAGCGCGCAAACAGGGGCGATTTTCGTCTCACCCCGGGTTACTTTGCCACTTTTATTCTTTTTCACTTTTCCACTCTTACACTTCGCCGCAATGACTTTCCGCGAAGCGCTGCTCGAAGGCGCCCGCAAACTCAAAAAACACCGCTGCGACGGCGCGGACGCTGTCCGTGAATCGGAAGCGCTCTTGTCGTTCGCTGCCTGCGTTCCCCGTGAACGCTTCTTCGCCGACCCCGGAGCCCGCCTTTCAGCGCCGACCGCAAGACGATACGCGTCGCTCCTGTTGCGTCGCCGCAGTCATGAACCGCTCTCCTATCTGCTCGGCACGGCTTGGTTCATGGGCCGCGAATTCCGCGCGGATCGCCGGGGACTCATCCCCCGCCCCGCGACCGAACACCTCGTTGATTCGGCCGTCGACGCGGCGCGCGAGCTGAAGTCGGACCTGCTCGTCGACGTCGGCACCGGTTCCGGCTGCATCGCGGTGACGCTCGCGCTCGAGACAAAGGGGACTCCCGTCATCGCGACGGACGCTTCCGCCGGGGCGCTCGCGCTCGCGCGGACGAACGCGCGCCTGCATGGCGCCGCCGGCCGCATCCGTTTCCGCCGAGGCGATCTCGCCGCTCCCGCCGCCGCCATCCGGAACGCCGCCGCCGCAGTCGTCATCGCCAATCTCCCCTACATCCCCGACTCCGCCATGCGTCGTCTTTCTCCCTGCGTCCTGCGCGAACCGCGGCAGGCGCTCGCCGGCGGCAAGGACGGGCTCGACCCGTATCGCCGCCTCCTCCGCCAGCTCGCGGCGTACCGCCCCTCGGGAACGACAGCCGCGTTCTTCGAGATCCTGCCCGGCCAGTACGCGCGCCTCGCGTCCCTCGTCAAAAAAAATCTTCCCGGCGCGCGGACCGGGAAGATCATGAATTTCGAGGGCGCATGCGTCGGTCTTCGCGCCGACGCCTGAGCCGCGTCACGGATTGACCGTGTGGTCTCCGACGGAACCCGCGGAGGAATCCGTCTGCAAGGTGTACCGCAGCGTATACATCGCGCCGGCGCTGTCGTAGTAGTAACATTTCGTGGCGTCGGTCGGGAACGACGGATCGCCGATCTTCGAACCCGGGCCGAGCGCGCCTTTGGCGTGCAGCTCCGTCGAGACGAGGTCCGTGGTGCCGTTCACGCAGCCCGTATAGACGGGATACCCGTGTTCGGTCGTCGCATACAGGCCGAGCGCCTTCTGGAGCTCGTCGATGTCGGACACCCGCTTCAGGTCGAGCCGTTTCTGCGGGCCGGACCTGAGGCCGATGAGCGCGATGGACGCGATCAGGCCGATGAGCGCGATGACGAGCAGGAGTTCGATGAGGGTGAACCCTCGGCGGGAAGTTTTCGCGGCATTCCGCATAGCGTCGGTGATGTCAGAAGTCGACTTTCGCGTCTTCCGGGACGACCTCGATCCAGGTCGCGCCGGCGTTGAAGCGTATCTGGTTCCCGCTCGCGTCGTAGTAACGCGTCCGGGACGTCCTGTCGTCCTTGTGCCAGGTCCCATGGACCGCGAGCCCGTCGATGGCGATGAGCGCGTCGCCGTTGCCGACGGTGGAAATCCTCCGCCTGCCGACGTCGTCGATCACGCTGACTTTCATGTATTGTACCACAATATTCTTGGCGCGCACAGCGGTTCCGTCCTCGTCCTTCTGCTGCCTGCCCCCCTGCGCGCGGCCGTAGTCGTCGGTCGCCGGATCGTACGTCCAGACGACGTCCGCCTTGGGATCGCCGTAGGTGATGGAGAGGGACGCGTTCTCAGGACGTTCGGCGGCCGGCGCGTCATCTTTGAACCGCCAGCCCGCCACTTGCGGCGCCGGACGGTCCGAAAAACGCTTTTGGTCGGCCTCCACGAGCCGGACGGTCGACGTGTAGGCGTTGTGCGGAGCATCCCTGTTCTCGTCCCTCCAGAAATATTTGCCGGCGGAAAACTCGTTGAGGTCCAGCATGTCGTACGCGGCGATCTTCTCGAGCGCTTCGGGACTGCCGCCCACGTGCGCGTAGACCGCGTCGAACTCCGACGCCCAATCAAGGAAGTATGGCCGCGCCGAGCGGACCGGGCCGATGCGATCGGCCTTCACGTCGTCGGGGAACACGGCGAGAAAACGCGTGATGCCGCCCTCGACCGGAGCCTCGTAGACCAGCGCGGCCTTGGTCAGGCCCGCCTGCGGCCGCGCGACGGACAGGTTGTCGATGGTGGCGGCGAAATACCTCGCGACGTCGGGCGCGTCCTCGGGAACGGCGACGCCGTCGATGACGCGCCGTTTCGTCGGGGCCGCCGCGGGCGCGGCGACGGCCGCGGGCTCAGGCGCCGCGACCTTCACCGCGACGGCGGGCCGTCCCGCCGCGCCCGAGCCGGTCCAGTAGGTCCAGCCGATGACGGCCGCGCTGACGACGGCAGCGAAGCAGAACGCGCTCCAACCGGCTGCCACCTTCCAAAAACGTTCGGAACGAAAAACTACCCAGGGGAAACCCGACGGGCGTCCCTGGGTAGTTTCGGGGTGATTCGCGTCGCGCATGGGCATATGCTACCACGACGCGGCGTGCGGAGGCACGCCGGCGATCACTCCTTCTCGGCGGCCTCCTCGCCTTCCTTGGCGGCGGCGCGCTCGGCCTTCTTCTCCTCGGTTGCGACCTTCACGGCGGCGACGTCGGCTTCCGGCTTGGCCTCGAGCAACGCGAGCTCCTCTTCGGAGATCGGCGCATTGGCGACGACGATGAGCTCTCCGGGCTGGGCCTGGAATTCGAGGCCCGGCGGCGGAGTGATGTCGCCGACCGTGATGCGGTCGTCGAGGTTCGCGAGCTTGGAGAGGTCGACCTCGATCTCGTGGACGAGGTCGCCCGGCAGACAGCGGACGGTGATGGTGTCCATGTTGCGGACCAGGATGGCGCCGCTCGTCTTCACGGCCGGTGCCTCGCCGACGAACTTCAGGATGACCTCGGCGTCCAGCTTCTCCTTCATGTTCACCTGGCGGAAGTCCACGTGGCTGATCTTGCCCTTGAGGGGGTCGAACTGCACCGCGTGGATCAGCACCTTGACCGGGGAGCCTCCCTCGACCGCGAGGTCGACGAGGCTCGACTCGCCCGCCTTGGCGAGCAGCTTCTCGAAGGCGCGGTAATCGACCGCGAGATCCTTGGACTCGACTCCGTGACCGTACACGACGGCCGGAATCTGGCCCTCCGCGCGGAGCTTCTTCACCTTCTTGCCTTTCACTTCCCTCTTCTTTGCCTCCAGTTTGAGCGCTTCCATACGCTGTTCGCTTATCGATTAGGGGTGGCCGAAAACAAAAAAAGGTTTCGGCAGTCCCTTAGTATTTACAGGAGCCAGGGAAATTTTGCAAGGGAGCCGCTCAGGACCCGCGGACGCAGACGCGGCATAAACCGCTTATGGCGGTTTTGCCTCACGCTCGACGCGGGACCGCGACGGCCCTTCGGGCCTGCGGCTCCCGCGTCTCCGCGGCGGTCTGCATCCGCGGGTCCCTCGCTCGGAATCATCAACGGAATCAAAAACCCCCGCGCGTGCGGGGGCTTCATGTATCTTGTTCAAGCCGTCGCCAGGCGGCGGAAGAGGACGTCTTCGTCCTGCAGCAGATGATGCGCCTCGATGACGTCGTCGGTGGAGACCGGCGCCGCCTGCTTGAAGCGGTTCACTTCGTCGAAGGCCAGGTCGGTCACGAGGCCGACGGAACTCACGCCCACCGAGGAGATGAGCACCAAGGCGATGATCGCGTTCGCGCAGTTGCCGCACTGAATGTGCAGGAGATGGCTATCATCCTTCTCGCCCAGCACCCGCGCTTCCCGCGGATTGTAACTGGACTCGCACAGCGGGCAATAGGAAATCAGCTTGACCCCCTCGTCGAAGAACGGCGATGCGTGATTGGACGGAACCGGCATATTTGTTTTTGGTGATGTCCTCGACCCTTTGCCGGGACTTTTTTGTTTTCCGCCCGCCTATTTGCCGCTTATTTAGAGCGGTCTTCTTGTGCATAAACTGTACCATTTTTTAGGCCTCGAGTCAACGCGATTTGTGCACATCCTGCGAGAAGGACGAAGACCGGAGATGTCGAAAAGACCCGGGAGGCACGCCCGTCGTCACTTCTCCCGTCTTCGTTCTCCCGTCTCCGATCCCGGCTATCTCCTCACCGCCACCGATTCCAAAATCCCCACCATCGCGTACTTCGCAAGGATCGAGCTGCCCCCGTAACTGACGAACGGCAGCGTCACGCCGGTCACCGGCAGCAGCCGGAGGTTGCCTCCCACGTTCACGAAGACCTCCACGGCGATCGATACCATCAGCCCGATCACCAGGAACACGGTGAAGTCGTCGCGGCTCGCGGCGGCGAGCCGGTAGCCGCGATAGAAGAACAGGCCGAACAGCCCGACGAGGAAGAGCGCGCCGAGGAAACCGAGCTCCTCCGCGATCACCGCGAAGATGAAGTCGGTCTGGCGTTCGGGCAGGAACCGCAGCTGGCTCTGCGAGCCGAAGCCGAGGCCCTTGCCTGCGAATCCGCCGGAACCGATGGCGATGATCGACTGCGTGACGTTGTATCCCTTGCCGCTCGGATCGCGCGACGGATCCCAGAACACGGCGAGACGGTCCTTCTGGTACGGTTTCAGCACGAAGGCCCACGAAAGCGCCGCGGTCACGACGAACAGGAGCGCGATGACGACGAGGTGCGGACGGCGGATCCCGGAGATGAGCAGGAGCGAACCCCACATGGCCAGAAGCAGGAAGGCGGAACCGAGGTCCGGCTGCAGCAGCACGAGCAGCAGCACGCCGGCGAGCGCCACGCCGGACCTGACGATCTGCCCGAGCCCGCCGGTGCGGCGGGCGTAGTCGCTGAAGAACTTCGCAAGGTACACGATGAGGATGATCTTCACGAGCTCGACCGGCTGGATGCCGAAGCCGCCGATGCCGAACCAGCTGCGCGCGCCGCGGATGGTCTGGCCGAAAAGCAGCACGGCGACGAGCATCGCGATCGCCAGGCCGTACAGCACGCGCGACAATCCGGCGAGCTGCCGGTAATTGAACGCGGGGATGGCGAACGCCAGGACCAGACCGGCGGCGACGAACGCGATCTGCTTCCAGAAGTTCCCGAAATCCTCGCCGCCAGAACCCTGGCCGCCGAGCGAGGTGCTGTAGATGGCGGCCAGCCCGAAGGCGGTGAGGATGACGCAGGACCCGAAGAGAATCCAGTCGAATTTTCTGACGTAGGAGAGCATGTGAGTGAGAGCAGAGAACGAAGAACGGAGATGGGAGAACGGCGAAGTGGCTAGCTCCCGGGCTTCGTTCTCCGTTCTTTGTTCTTCAGTCTTTCATGTGCTGAACAAAACAAGAGCTCAAGGCTCTTGTATCAGAACGCGGGACAAATTTCCACCGACCGGCTACCGCCCCGGCGGGATGTAGTTGCGATCATCGAAAATGTTCACCTCGGGTTTCACCTCGACCTTCGAGACGCTCGGCAGGTCGAAGAACCAGCTCGCGTCGACGTCGCGCTTGTCCCCCGGACGCAGGTCGCTGATGACCACCCTGTTCACGCCGACGATGCGGGAACCCGAGGTCAGCGTCACGAAGAAACCGACCTTGAAGTAGCCGAAGCCGGTGTCATCCGTCACCGTGAACTTCGCGCGGTTGACGGCAATCGGGTCCTGCGGCGCCGGCGGCACGAACGCGACGCCGTCGATCAGGAAGTTGAGGCGCTTGGCCGCCCACGTGGCGTAGTCGGGGCGCGTCACGTGGAGGTTCACGCGGTGCCACACGATGTTCTCGATGGCGATCTTGGCGCTGCCCGGATGGACGTCGGATTTCACGCCGAGCGCGTTGAGCCACTTCGTGTCGCCCGGAAGGAGGTATCCCTTCTGCGTCGACGTCTCTCCCGCAGACGACGCGAA
>JAVHQX010000157.1:0-9107 GCA_036171355.1 Patescibacteria group bacterium
AAGACGAGCGACCCGGCGCTTGTCATTCCGGCGAAAGCCGGAATCCAGAAATACGACGGATCCCGGGTCAAGTCCGAGATGGCGCGGGGAACATGTTACAATGACCACATGGACAAGAAGGACCTGAAAAGGGGACTCGCCGCGGCCAAGGCCGCGGGTCCGGCCGCGGGCATCGTCGCCGCTGCCGTCTTCGCCATGGTCGCCCGCGGACGTGCCCGCAAGAAGGCGCGCCTCGCGCGCGAAGCGGCAGAGGCGTCAGGGGAGGCGGGCGCGAAACAGGAGTGAGCAACCGCTCCACCACTCAACCACTTGGCCACTCCGAACACGGACCAAGGTGGCGGAGCTAGGCACCTGCGAGGTGCCAGGCTCCGCATCTCTCTCTATGCGCGACTACTACGACATCCTGGGCGTCAGCAAGGGCGCGACTGATGACGACATCAAGCGCGCCTTTCGCAAACTCGCGCACCAGTATCATCCCGACAAGCCGGGCGGCGACGCCGAGAAGTTCAAGGAGATCAACCAGGCCTACCAGGTGCTTGGCGACGCCGACAAGCGCAAGAAGTACGACCAGTTCGGCGCGAATTTCGAGCAGATGGGCGGCGGGGGAGCCGGCGGCGGCTTCGGCGGTTTCGATTTCCGCCAGGCCGGCGTGAACTTCGACATGAACGACCTCGGCGAGATGTTCGGCGACATCTTCGGCATGGGCGGCGGGGGACGCGCGCGCCGAGAACCCTCGCGCGGCCGCCATATCGAGATGGACGCCTCGCTCGCCTTCGCCGAGGCGGCGTTCGGCGCGGAAAAGGAGATCAGGGTCTACAAGACGATCGCCTGTGAGGACTGCGACGGCAAGGGCGCCGAAAAAGGATCGAAGATCATCGACTGCGTGCAGTGCGGCGGTTCCGGCCAGGTGCGCAAGGTCCAGCAGACCATCCTCGGCAGCTTCCAGACGGTCGCGGTCTGCCCGCGCTGCCACGGCGAGGGCAAGATCCCCGAGAAGACCTGCAAAAGCTGCGGCGGGCAGGGAATCGCCAAGGGCGAACGCAAGCTTGAGGTGAAATTCCCCGCAGGCATCGCCGACGGCGAAATCCTGCGCATCTCCGGCGAGGGCGAGGCCGCGCCGCGCGGAGGCCGATCCGGCGACCTGTATCTCACGGTGCGTGTGAAACCCGATTCGCGTTTCGAGCGCGACGGCTTCGACGTGCACAGCCGCGCGGAGATCGGCGTTGCCCGGGCGGCGCTCGGCGGCACCGTATCGGTCGAGACGCTCGACGGACCGGTCGACCTCTCTGTCCCGGCGGGCACGCAGCCCGGCCAGGTCTTCCGGCTTCGCGGCAAGGGCGTCCCGCACCTGCGCAAGAACGGCCGCGGCGACCACCTGGTCGAGGTCGCGGTCAAAGTCCCCAAGAAGCTTTCCAAGGAACAGAAAAAGGCGCTTGAGCAGTGGGGCGACTTTTGAAGTTATCAGTTGTCAGTTAACGGTTATCAGCGACGAACGGCCGGTCGTGAGCGACTGAAAACTGATGACCATCAACTGATAACTTACCCGATCCGGCCCTTGTGGATACGGCGGGGCTTGAAACGTGCTATACTTCATGAAGATGCGCCTTTAGGGCGCACGTACGCGACCGTGATGTTCCTCTTCGAGACCGTCGTCACCTCGAACACCAACGACTCCACCGCCGGCATCGCCGCGGGGGCGGCGAACATGGGTCATGACGTCATCAACTGGATCCAGGCCATCAACTGGGCCGCTCCGACGTGGGACCTGTTCATCGTCCTGTTTTTCCTGGTGACCGTGTTCCTCTACGGCATGTCCCTCGGACGCGACCGGATCATCGTGATCCTCGTGTCCATCTACATGGCGCTCGCCGTCGTGTCGAACGCGCCCATCCTCGGCAAGCTCGACGCCACCGTCAACCTCGGGCAGTTCTTCGCGTTTCGCGTGACGACCTTCCTGGGCATCTTCGTGCTGCTGTTCTTCCTGCTGTCGCGCTCGGCGCTGCTCAAGACCTTCGGCAGCCTCGCCGCCGGCAGCTGGTGGCAGGTCCTCCTGTTCTCGATCTTCCACGTCGGCCTGCTCGTGAGCATCACGCTGTCGTTCCTCCCGTCGGACGCGGTCGGCCACCTCGCGCCGGTCACGCGGCAGATCTTCGCTTCGGACACGGGACGGTTCTTCTGGATCGTGGCGCCGATATTCGGCATGTCGCTGTTGAAGGCGGAGTGAGGCGGCGAGGCGCAGATGACGCAAAACAAGAAAGACGGAGCCCGCGCTCCGTCTCTTCCGTTCCGCCAGGCGTCATCCATGTGGATAACATCGCGGAATCATCTGATTTTCGCTGTGGTATAGTGATGGCGGATTCCTATGCCGTCGCCTCGAAGGCGGGCGTCGTCCCGTCCGAAACCGAAAAAGGCGTCTCGCGCATCCGCTTCGCGCGCGACCGCTTCTTCGAGGCGTCCCGCGCGTCGCGCGGCCCCGCGCAAGAACGCGAAAGCTCGCGCGGCGGCCGCCGTTCCTGCCGTCGAACCCGCGATCGCCGTCGTCGCCGCGCCCGTCCCGGAGCCGGCCCCGGTACCGGCGGCGCCTTCGGCCGTCGCGGCGGCTTCCCGCCGCCTGCCTTGGCGCAGGCTGGGACTTTTCTTCGCGTTCACGCTGCTCATGACCGCGGTCGGCGGCCTCATCATCAGCACGGTGCACGCGGCGACATGGCAGGGACCGACCCAGGCCGCGCCCGGCGGCAACATCCCCGGCATCATCTGGAACCGCATCGCCTCCGGCGCCCTTCAGACCAACGCCGCCATCAGCATCGACGGCGGCGGCCCCGGACCGGCGACGGCCACCGGCGTCTCGGTCGGCGCGAGCACGCTCGATCTCGGCAGCCTCGCGGCGGGCGAGAACATGATCTACGGCGTCGCGAGCTATGCGGGCATGAACGCCGGCGACTACCTCATCAAACTCCAGACGTTCGCGAGCGGGATCTACACGGATCGTTTCCGCGTCGACAAGAACGGCGCGGTCTACACGCCGTATACCATCACCGCCGGGAGCAACATCGCTTCCTCCGGCGTCGTGACGGGTTCCGGCGGCGCGACGTTCGGCTCCACCGTCGTCGATCTTGGCGCGGCGACGGTCGGCCAGAACCTCATCTACGGGCTCGCGGTCTATCCCAACATGCACCCGACCGGCGATTTCATCATGAAGCTGCAGACGTACGATGCCGCCGTCTATACCGATCGCCTCACGCTCAACCGCAACGGCGACCTTAAGGCGTCGGGCTGCTTCGGCAAGACGTTCATCGGCCTGACGGCGTCGGTGTGGCCCGGCAACATCGGCAGCTATTACGCGGCGGACAACAAATGCGGCCTCGATTTTCCCGGTTCGCACGTGTGCAAGGTGGATGAGATGCTCGAAAGCATCGAGTGTTCGATCGCGGGCGACCCGATCCGCGTGAGCGGCGGAAGCGTCGCCTGGATCAACGGCGGTCCGCCGGGCGACCCTTCGAAGAACGCGAACGACTGCATCGGTTGGACGGACAATACCGCGACGTCCTACGGACGGGTCTGGATCTTCGACAACACCACCGGCGGCAGGGGCACGCTGACGGGCTGCAACGTCGGCGGCGGCGGCCTGAAGTACGCGTGCTGCAGGTGACGGCGAGCGGCCGTTGCGCGGTTCCACGCCCCCGCGTCGATGAGCGGCGCGAGCGCGCGGACCCGAGACCAAGGAAACAGAAAAGACGCGGGACTCTCGTCCCGCGTCTTTCGTATCGTCAAAGCGTCATTTATTTTGCCGGGGGTCCGATGATCGGCTTCGGCGGTTCCGTCGGCGGCGCGGGGGGCACGACCGGCGCCGCGCCGGGTGCCGGATCGTGATTCGGCGCGGGCAGCGGCGCGAGCTGCGGAGGCGTCGAATCGGCGGACGCGAGCGTGATCACGCGGACGCTTGTCGCGTCGATGGACTCGGCGCGCAGGATGTCGTTTTCGGCGGTCACGGAAACGGCGGAACCGACGGTGATCTTCTCCAGCGCGATCTCCTTTTCCGCCGTGGGCGAAGGGATTGGCACGGGGGTCGCCTCCGGCGCCGGGGCGTTCGTGTCGCCGGTCGCGGCGGGGCGCAGCGCTGCGGCTTGAGCCGTCCTATACGCCTCCATCTCCTTCTTGAGTTCCTCGGGGTCCTTCTCTATGGATGCGGTGATCTTCGTGGTCGAGGACAGCCGCACCGTGCGCGTCGACGGGATAGGCGAGCCGAAGGGGTCGATCGGTTGGATGTGCGTTTCGATCGTGAGCGTGTCGGTCCCCACCGCCTTCACGATGCCGTCGAGCACCTTCATTTCTGGTTCTTTCGGTATGGTGACGGCTTCCGCGAGCATTTTCTTCGTCTGCGCGACGCCGGCGGCGGTGCCGTCGCGGTACCCGGCTTCATAATCGGCTTTTCGTTGCGGCATGCCCGCGAAGTAGCCGGCCGCGGCGCCGACGACGAGGGCCGCGAGCGACATGACGATCGCGGGATTTTTCGATGCCATCGCGGCCGGAGGTTTTTGCGGCATAACGTGTGCGAGAGCGTGGATTAGAGCCGGGGACCGGCATCACTATGCATGAGAGCGGGACGAAACGATGTCTTGACCGGGGGCGCCGAGCCGGGACATGAATCAGCTGTCTGTCCGGATGCGGCATCGGCCCGTACGGAGATTCTACCACACTCTCATGCGCCAGGCCCGTGCCAGGACCATTGACAAGCCGAGGTCGCGGTGGCGTCCGCTTTAAGGTGGTGTTATATTTATGTCGTTATTTTCTGGCTTCAATCCGATGTTTAATAAAATCCTCAGGGCGGCGCAGGGCGCGGCGGTGGCGGTACCGTTGGCCTTCTTCATCTTATCGAGTCCCGCCTCGGCCCAGACGTGCGCGTATGATAGCACGCAGGGCGCCTGCGCCTGCCCGACATCGGGGGCGGGCACGAGCTGCTTCGGCGGCCAGCTCTTCAGGTCGTCGGATAATTCCTGCCAGAACGACGTTCGTCCTTGCGCGTCGAACCAGAATTGGAGCTGCACGACCGAAAGCTGCGTCTGCAACACCGCGAGCTATCCCTGCGGCGGCTGCACCGCGGCGAGTTCGACCATCGGCGCCACTTGCGCGGCCCCGACGAACGGCAGGTACACGAACGTCTGCGGCGCGTGCGGGTGTCCGTCCGGCACGACGATCTGTTCGTCGTCGAACACTTGCGTCACGACCCTGTCGTGCCCCGCGGGCACCACGTTCGATCCCTGCACCAACACGTGCGGCACGCCGAACGTGTTGCTCTCCCCGGGTTGGATCCAGTCCGGCTTCATCCAGGTGAACGGCGACATGAAGTCCACCGGCGGAAATTTGCGCATGGATTCGGCCACTGGCGTCGGCCAGGGCGACATGTACATCGCGAACGGCAAGGCCATCCGCGTGGACGGCTCCGGGGTCACCTCCCTGAGCATCGGCAACTGGGGCGTGGGAGGTTCGTCGGTGAACGTCTTCCAGAACGGCAACCATTTTGCCTTCGGCATGTCGACCATCCCGGGCGACAACGCGGTCGCCTCGAACACCATCGAGACCGGCAATATCTGCCTCGGCAACGGCATTAACTGCCGCTCCAGCTGGCCGAACACGGGCGATTTCGACGCGGCCTACGTGAACGTCACCGGCGACACGATGACGGGCGACCTCAACTTGACCGGCGCGTCGACCGACTTCTTCGTCGCGGGCAAAGGCGGCATCGGAACCACGGCTCCGGTCAACAAGTTCGACGTCGGCGGTTCGGCCGTCATCGGCGCGGCCTTCGCGGGCATCACCGCAGCGCCGGCGAATGGACTGCTCGTGCAGGGCGCGACAGCTATCGGCCCCGGCGCGCTGTCCTACGCCGGTCATCTCCTCGACGTCACCGCGGCGGGTCCGATCACGACCTCGTTCGTCTCGTTCCGCGACAACGCTTCCGGCGTGGAACTCGACTTCTCCCGTAGCGGCATCAAGGCGCTCGGCTCCAATTTCGTCCTCGATACCGACAGCGGCGACGTCGACATCAACACGGCGGGCGCGTCGAAGCTCTTCATCCAGCGGACGGCGAGCGGCGGGAACGTCGGCATCGGCACGACCACGCCTGGCGCGAAACTTGAGGTGAACGGCGGAGCCAAGATGACCGCGCTGCAGCTCACGGCGGGCGCGGCCGCGGGCAGGTTCCTCGTCTCCGACGCCTCGGGCAACGCGTCGTGGTCCGCCGCGTCCGTGGTCACCGGTTCCGGCACCGTCAACTACGTGCCGAAGTTCAATGCCGCGAGCACGCTCGGCGATTCCCAGATTTTCGATAACGGCACCGGCGTCGGCATCGGCACCGCGTCTCCCGCGGCAGGCGTGAAGCTCGACGTGAACGGCGCCGTGAAAGGAAGCACATTCACGAACTCGGCGAGCCCGATCGTGACGGGTAACCTCCTCATCCAGCCCGCGTCCGGCGCGTCGGCGATGGTGGTGGGCACGGCGAACGCGACGCAGTTCTTCCAGGTCCAGAACAATCTCGGCCAGGCGGCGCTCAACGTCGACACGACGAACATGCGCGTCGGCATCGGGACGGACAGTCCGGGCTACACGTTGCATGTCTCCGGAGACATCGGCGCGCAGGGACAGCTGTACTTGAGCAACGGTTCGCCGACCGAGTACTTCCTGGATTCCGACGAACGATCGGCGATGATCCAAAACAACAGCAATCGTCTCTACGTTCTCCGCGGCTGCGGCACCGCCAGCGGCAGTTGGTGCCAGTACAACGGCCAGTGGCCGCTCTGGGTCGACCTAGAGAACAATGACATCAACCTCGGCGGCAACTTGAATTTCGGGGTTCCGAACCCCACCATCAGCGCGACGTCGTACTTCGTGGCTCCCGGCGGCGCCTACTTCAACGGCGGCAGGGTCTACACCGAGGCGGCCATCCAGGCTCGCGGCGGCATCCATAACGACACCGCCGCGGCGCTCAGCATCCAGGGCGGCACCTCGGGCTACACCAACTTCAGCGGTCCCATCGGCGTCAACGGGCTTACCGCCTCGTCGAGCTACGGCGTCAGTGCGCAGGGCGACTACATCGGCGGTTATTTCACCGACACCGTATACGGCGGCGCGCTGTATGCCGGGTACTACGGTTACGGCATGGAGGCATACGGTCCCAGCGCGGCAGGGTACTTCTACGGCGGCTCGAGTTCCAAGTACACGTACATCGATCTCGGCCACGACGGCGTGTACACCAACGGCTGGGTGACCGCGCACGCCGACAACGGGTACGACATCCACATGGGCGGCGACTCCGGCGGCGGCGACATCGAGATCGGCAGCGCCACGTACGGCGTGCACTCCCTCGCCATGATTAACAACGCCGATGGCGGGCGCATGGACATCTACGCCGGCAACTACTACAACTACTCGTCCATCCGTTTCAAGGATCACGTCGAGACGATCGACGGCGCGCTCGACACGCTGCGGCAGCTGCGCGGCGTGACCTTCCGCTGGAAGGATGACGCGCCGAGCGCCGACAAGGGCAAGGAAGACGTCGGTCTCATCGCCGAGGAGGTGGCCAAGGTCTATCCCATCGCCGTCCACTTCGGCGAGGACGGCAAGGCGGAGGACCTCGCTTACACCAAGCTCATCCCGCTGCTCGTCCAGTCGGTCAACGAACAGCAGAAGGAGATAGAAGACCTCAAGGCGCAGATCCAGGAGCTCAAACAGGCCATCGGCCGATAGCCGCGAACCCCGCCCTCAGGGCGGGGTTTCGGTTCATTAAGAGGGAGTCTTGGGACGCCGTGACCGCTTCGTGCTATACTTGCGACGTCATTTTTCGCCCCGCTCTGTGTCCATGCGTCTCTCATTCATCGCGCGGTCTCTTGCCGCCGCCGCGCGCGGCGCCGGATCGCTCGCCGTCGCGCCCGCAGTCGGGGCGCAGACGTGCCCGTATAACAGCACGAAGTCGACGAGCGCCGCCGGCCTCAGGGTCACCGTCATGGAGGGGATCGGCGGAGCCCCCCAGGTGACGCTGCTCGCGGACAAGGATGCCGATCCGGTCGCATTTCGTCCCGCGACGGTCATTACGGAGGACTTGTCGGGCACGGACTTGTCGAAGGGGCTACCTCCACCGCCCCAGCCGTCGTCGGTCGATCCGTACAAGGAAGAGCCGATGAAACTCTCCGCGTTCGCGAAAGGCGACGTGGTCGAATTCTCGACCGTCGAGCCCGTCAACGACGGCGCTTCGTTCAAGGTCGCCAAAATCACGTGGATCATGGGTCTTTCCGCGCAGACGCAGCAGGGAGGCGTAGTCAGCGACGGGACTGCCGCGCCGCCGATGCCGCCGACACCCTGAGGGATTCCCGCGCCGATATGACGCCGGACCGTTGCGGGTCCGGCGTTCTCGTGTTACTGTCGTTTGCACTCCGTTACCCTCCCGCTTGTGGTCAAATTCTACAATTCGTTGACGCGAAAAAAGGGCGCCTTCCGTCCCCTCGCCAAAGGCAAGGTGACGATGTACAACTGCGGCCCGACCGTCTACGACTACATCCACATCGGCAACCTCCGGTCGTTCCTCCTCGGCGACCTGCTCCGCCGCCACCTCGAGCATCGGGGCTACGAGGTCGTGCAGATCATGAACATCACCGACGTCGGCCATATGCTCGCCGACGCCGACGAGGGAGAGGACAAGATGGAGGTCGCGGCCTCGAAGGCGGGCAAGACTCCGCAGGAGGTCGCGCAGTTCTACACCGACGCCTTCTTCAAGGACATCGAGCGCCTCGGCATCCGCCGCGCGTCGGCGTATCCGAAGGCGAGCGATCACGTCCCGGAGATGATCGCCATGATCGGCAGGCTGCTCGAGAACGGCTGCGCCTATAAGGTGGAGCACGAGGGTGGCGGAACGAGCGTCTATTTCGACGTCTCGGCGTTTCCCGGCTACGGAAAGCTCTCCGGCAACAAGCTCGAGGACCTCAACCCCGGCGCGCGCATCGAGGTGCGCAAGGAGAAGAAGCACCCCGCGGATTTCGCCATGTGGATCTGGAATCCCCAGCATTTGATGCAGTGGGAGGCGCCGTGGGGGAAGGGGTATCCGGGCTGGCACATCG
>JAVHQX010000158.1:0-4633 GCA_036171355.1 Patescibacteria group bacterium
GGTGCGCGCCGCGGATGAATTCCGCGACCGACTTGAGCGCTTGCGCGTTGAAGCCGCCGCAGAGCCCGCGATCCGACGTGAACACGATGAGAAGAATCTTCTTCCTCTCCTTTTTCACCTTGAGCAGCGGGTGCAGCGACGGATCGGCGACCTTCGCCATTTCGCCCACGGCCCTCCAGACCGCCTCGGCGTAGGGCCGCGTGGCGAGCACCGCGGCGATGGCTTTCCGCATCTTGGACGCGGCGACGAGCTCCATGGCCTTGGTGATCTTCCTGGTGTTCGTCACCGACTTGATGCGGCGGCGGATGACGCGTGTCGAAACCGGCATAGGGCGCTAGACGGCGAAGGCCTTCTTGAATTCGGCTGCGGCCTCGTCGAGCTTCTTCTTCGTGTCGTCGGTCAGGTCGTTGCTTGCGTCGATGGCGTCGACGATGTCGCGACGGGCCTTCGCGAGGTAATCGCGAAATCCGACCTCCCAGGCGCGAATTTTTTCCACCGGGACGTCGTCGATGTGTCCCGTGGTGAGCACGTACAGGATCGCGACCTGCGCGGAGAGCGACAGCGGGGCGTACTGGCCCTGCTTGAGCACTTCCGCGGCGCGGCGGCCTCGCTCGATCTGCCTGCGGGTGGCCTCGTCGAGGTCGCTCGCGAACTGCGCGAACCCTTCGAGCTCGCGAAACTGCGCCATGTCGAGGCGGAGCTTGCCCGCGACCTTCTTCATGGCCTTGGTCTGCGCCTTCGAACCGACGCGCGAGACCGAGATGCCGACGTTCAGCGCCGGGCGGACGCCGCGGAAGAAGAGATCGCTCTCAAGGTAGATCTGGCCGTCCGTGATGGAGATGACGTTCGTCGGGATGTAGGCGGAGACGTCGCCGGCCTGCGTCTCGATGATCGGCAGCGCCGTGATCGATCCGCCGCCGTCTTCCTTGCGGAGGCGCGCGGCGCGCTCGAGGAGGCGGGAGTGGAGATAGAAGACGTCGCCGGGATACGCTTCGCGGCCCGGCGGGCGGCGGAGCAAGAGCGACACTTCGCGGTATGCCCATGCGTGCTTCGACAGATCGTCGTGGACGACGAGCGCGTCCTGGCCCTTGGCCATGAAGAATTCGGCGATGGCCGTGCCGGCGTACGGCGCGAGGTACCAGCGGGAGGCCGGGTAGGAGGCGCCGGCCAGCACCACGACCGTGTGTTCCATCGCGCCCGCAGCCTCGAGTTTCGCGATGATCTGCGCGACCTTCGACTCCTTCTGGCCGATGGCGACGTAGACGCAGGTCACGCCCTTCCCTTTCTGGTTGATGATGGTGTCGACGGCGATGCTGGTCTTGCCGGTCTGGCGGTCGCCGATGATGAGCTCGCGCTGGCCGCGGCCGATCGGGATCATGGCGTCGATGGCCTTGATGCCCGTCATGAGCGGCTGATCGACGGACTGCCGCGTGATGACGCCGGGAGCGACCTTCTCGATCGGCATCTCCACCAACTCGCCGCCGATCTCGCCCTTGCCGTCGACGGGCCTGCCGAGCGGATCCACGATGCGGCCGACGATCTTTTCGGAGACGGGAATCGACAGGATGCGGCCGGTCGCCTTCACTTCGTCCCCCGCCCTGATGTGCGCGTAGTCGCCGAGCAGCATGGCGCCCACGCTTTGCTCCTCGAGGTTCAGCGCGACGCCCATCGTCCCGCCCGGGAACGCCAGCATTTCCGCGGAAAGGCAGTCCGAAAGTCCCGTCATGTGGGCGACGCCGTCGGCGATCTGGACGATGGTGCCGATCCTCTCCTCGACCGGCTTGACGCCGAGCGATTCGATCTCTTTCCTGAGGTTTTCGATGATGAATGCTTTGGTGGCCATAGAGTGATGATGAGTGCCGGTTCAATCGTTCGCGGGAGAAGCCCCGATCGCGCGTGCCAGGTCGTCGATCGCCCGCCGGACGGTCGCGTCGATGACGCCGTCCCCCGTCCTGATGCGGATGCCGCCGACCAGTGCGGGGTCCACTCTGCGGACGACGTCCTCGTCCTTCGCTTTCAGCCCCGCCGCCTTGAGCGCGCTCTTCGCGGTCGCGTCGTCGATCGGCGTGGCGCTTTCGATCGTGATCCTGCGCGACGCGTCGATTTCCTCCATGACCGAGGGCAGCGCCTTGAGCACGTCATCGAGCGACCGTTCGATGCCGTGTTCCCTGGCCACCGCCGCGAGATTCTTCACGTACGCCGCGGCCTTTTTCTCGGTCTGGTCGCTGGTCGCGAGGTAGAGGGCCTTGGCGAGGTCTTTGGGAAACAGTCTCATATGGCGCGGTCGACTTCTTTGATGGCCTTGTCGATGAGCTTCGCGTCCTTGGCGGCGTCGATCTTCTCGCCGAGGATCTTCCCCGTGGCGAGCGCGATGAGCGAGCCGACCTCGGCCTTGGCCTCGGCGACCATCTTCCGTTTTTCCGTGGCGAGCTGGTCGCGGCCCTGGCTCACGATCTTCTCGACCTCCGCGCGGGCGCGCCGCGCCGATTCCTGGCGTTCCGCCTCCGCCGCGACGACAGCCTCGTCCATGATGGCTTTGGCGCCCTTTCGGGCCTCTGCGACGATGCCCAGGCCCTGATCCTCCGCGTTGCGGCGCGCGGACGCGGACGCCTCGGCGTCCCTCAAGCCCTGTTCGATCTTCTTCGTGCGTTCGTCCATCACCTTGAGGAGCGGGGTGTAGACCCATTTCCACATGACGAAGACGACGATGCCGAAGTTGACGAGCTGCGCGAGGAACAGCTTGCCGTCGACGCCGAGCGTCCCGAGGACGCCGGCCGATTCCGCGACTTGTTTCGCTTCCGCGACCATACGTGTCAGTGAGGAGTTCGGAGTGAGGAGTCCGCGCGGACTCCCTGCTCCCAGCTTCTTACTAGAGGGTGAAGACGACCACCAGCGAGTAGATGGCGATGGATTCGGCGAACGCTGCGCCGAGGAGCATCGGGACGAACAGTTTCCCGGAGGACTCCGGGTTGCGGCCGATCGACTCCATCGCCTTACCGACGATCATGCCGATGGCGAGGGCCGGCGTCATGCCGCCGATGGCCATGGTGAGGCCCTTGGTGAGTATCTTGACAGATTCCGCATCCATCATGGGTTTCGCGCTTCCGGTCGACGGTGTGGGGGTTTAGCGTCGCCTTCCGCCGCGGTTAAGGATGATGTTTCGACGTTCCGCTTCCGCGAAGCGCCGAATCCCTTCCTCAACTCCGGTCCGCCGGGTGATACGGCGGCCCGCCGCGGTTCGCGACCGCGGCTTGAACGGGGTCTGGCGGTCCGTTGGTGAGCGCCTCGTATTGCTCGCCGTATTTGACGGCCTTATGGCAGATCGAGACCGTCGAGATAACGGACGAAAGGAAGAGACCGGCGATGAGGATGTACGGCTTGGTCTCCATGAAGATATCAAGCTGCCGTCCGAGCCAGCCCAAAAAGACCGGCGGCAGGGCGAGCATCGCCCAGATGTCGCCCATCAGGCGGAGCGTGAACGCCATGAGATTCTTGCGCGAGTCCTTTTTCATAGAGAGACGTTCACCCGTGCACTTCAACCCCGACCGCTTTCGCGCGGCGCCTGCCCTGCTCGAGGCCGTGCGCCTCGCCGACGTCGTCCTCCTCCTTCGCATGGCGGTCGCCGTGCGGCTTCTCAGTGGCGAGCGTCAGGTACACGAGGGTGAGCATGGAGAAGACCAGCGCCTGGACCACGCCGACGATGACCTCGAGGAACATGAACGGCGTCGGCATCACGAAGGCGATGAGCGATGAGAGGACGTGGATGAGCACCTCGCCGGCGAAGATGTTGCCGAAGAGACGCAGCGAGAGGGAGATCATCTTCGCGGCCTCCGACATGAGCTCGATGAGGCCGGCCACGAACTCGACGAGCGCCGCGAAGACGTCGATGGCGTATTTGTCGAACGGCACTTTGCCTATCTGCGCGACGGCCTTCCATACCGTGCCGACCTGGATGAACTTGTTCCAGTACTTGAAGAAGCCGAGCGTCATGATGCCGAGGACGTGCGAAACGACCACGGACGTGATGCCCATGGCGAGCGTCATGTTCAGGTCGCTCGTCGCCGGGCGGAACAGCGGGATGAGCGCGGGCGCCCCGTGCTCGGTGCCCCAGATGCCGACGGTGCCGATCCCTGGGAGCAGGCCCATCCAGTTCGAGAACAGGATGAACGGGAAGAGCGCGCCCACAATCGGAAGGAATCGCCTGGAACGCGCGCGGTCCCGCGTGACCTGGTCCATGAAGGACAGCATCTGCTCGATGAGCGCCTCGGCGGCGTTCTGTAGGCCGCGCGGCACGAGCGAGCGCCGCCGGGACAGCGCGGTGCCGACCGCGACGAACGCGGCGGCGACGATCCACCCGGTGAGCACCGAGTTCGTCACGGGCAGCGGGCCCAGGGTGAACAGTTTTTCCGCCGCGACCGGCACGGACATAGGTCAGGTTCGTTTATTCGGATGGGCCGCGGCCTTCGACGCAGCGTTTAGCGCGTCGTATTCCCTGCCGTAGGCGCGTGCGCGTCTGACGACGTAGAATGCCGAGAAGACGGCAGCCAACGCGAAACCGGCGATGAGAAACGCCGGTTTCGTGCCGTACGCCGCGTCGAGGCGCTTGCCGGCGATCGATCCAAGGACGACGGGG
>JAVHQX010000158.1:4643-9103 GCA_036171355.1 Patescibacteria group bacterium
GACGGGGATCGCGATGGCAGCGCCGAACTCCGAGACGATCTTGAGTCCCAGGACGGCGTACCCGCGTTCGAGGTCGCTCTTTTTACGCGTCGGCATCGGGAAATTCAGCACAAACGACAATTGCCCATTTTCCACAAGCAATTACCCGATTCTACGAATTACAAGCGATATGGTCAAGCGTGATTATTTTTGGACCGCGCAACAGAGCCAAAAAACCCCTTCCCGCGTGGAAGGGGTTCTTCTTTTATGGCGTCCTTTGCACCGGTTTCCCATCGTTGGCGATTTTTTCCGCGAGGCCCGAGATGACCTCGCTGAGGGCGTCGATGTCCTTGATCGTGAGTTCGTCGGACCTGGCGTCGAACGCCGCGAGGTCGCGGGAGAATCGGCGGGTGACCTCCTCGTTGGCGTTGCGTCCTCCGACGATGCGGCCGAGGTAGGCCGCCACCCTTTCGGCGACGCTCGCGTCGATGAACCCTTCGGTCTTCGACGTCATGACGTCGTCCACGGCGCGCCGCATGACGCGCTTGAGCGCCTCGCCGGGCCTCAGACGGTCGATGTGCGCGATCACGCGCCCGTCAGGCAGCCGCTGGATGTTGCGGGCGTTCAGCCTCGGATGCCGCGCCAGGAACGACTCCTCCTCGGGCGAACGGCGCATGCCGTCGGTGCGCATCTCCGAAAGCTCGCCGGCCTTGCCGTACTCGATGTCCTTGAGCAGCCGGTCCGCCGCCTCGATCGCGCTTCCGATGCCCGCCGACTTCTTCATTTCCTTGAGCGAGACGATCATGGCGTCGATGTCGTCGGGGTCCTTGAGTTTGTCCATGTCGTCGCGCAGCGCGCGGTAGGCGGCGTCGACGGGAGGGACGGCTTTGTTTTCCCGCTTCTCCTGCGCGGGGACTTCCGCCCCGGCCGACGCGTCCCGCGACTCGATGGCGTCTTCATCCGCGACGGGGATCGCTTCGGCGGTCCGCTCGGGCATCAGGCGGCCGATCTCCGCGGAGGTCGCCGCGTCGGCGGAGAACTTCGCGAGCAGCGACGCGCGTATCGCCTCGCGCAGCGCTTCGTTGGGCAGCGCCTGCTTCCTCGCGCCTTTGCGCATGAGCTGGTATTCGAAGATGCCCTTCGAGAATTGCGTGATGTAGGCGATCAGTTCCTCCGTCTTCTTCGGCAGTTCGAAGAGCGGCGTGAACTTGTCCACGAGCATGTCGATGCCCGCCGCGAGTTCCGGAGTGATGTGGGCCGTTTCGACGGCCTCCTCGGCGGTTTCGAGCGCCGCGGGCTCTTCGGGGGCGAGTTCGGGTTCGCGCTTGGACGCCTCCTCCCGGACGGGCTTCCGTTCCTCGGCCGACGCGTCTTTCGGCGCGCGTTCCGGGAACAGCTTGGCGAGCTCCGTCGTGATCACCTCCTCGCGCTTGCGCTGTATCCGTTTGCCGAACCACTTCTTCCAGGCGTCGGTCTTGAAGTACTCCTTGTTCTTCCGCACCTCGTCCATGACCTCCGCGGGGATCTCGTCGATCTTGATGGGATCCTGCACGGTCTTGCCATCGAGGCCGTACTTCCATTTCGGATAGATCTTGTCCGGTTCGGATTTCGGCCGGTCGAAGAAGATCTTCACGCCGGTACGGTCGAGCTCGCCGCGGATCTGGCCGGCGTATCCGGCGACGGTCAGGGCGACCTCGGGGTCGGCGGCCATCTTTTCGGCGAGCGTGGTCGTAAAGGCGATCGTCGTCTTCACGGTCTTCGCCTTGTAGGTCTTGTCCTGGTCGTCCCACTCCTCGTAGTCTTCTTCAATCGCAAAACCGCCGTCGGCATCGGGGGCGACGCGGTACTCGACGAAGCGGCGCTTCTGCTGGCCGCGTTCGCGTTTTTCCTTGCGTTCTTTCGACTCCGCGGGGGCCGGCGCGGGGTGCTGCTCTTCGGTATCCGGCGCCGTTTCGCCGTCGGCCTTGGCGTAGCCGCTGGCCTCTGCCCATGCGCGGACCGACTTCTTGAGATCGTCGGAAAGCGCGCCGAAGGCCTCTCCGTCCCAGACGGGCGAGAGGTCGGGCTCCATCTTCATCGAGCGGTTCATCTTCACGATGCGCTCGATCTGCTGGCGCACGTTTTCGGTGCGCGGATCCTCGGGACGTTCGGCCGCGGGGATCGTTTCGGGTTTCGCGTATCCTTCCTTCTCCGCCCGCTCGGCAATCGCCTGCCGCGCGTCCGGCGGCAGCGACTTGAATGCGTCGCCGTCCCAGACGGGCGAGAGGTCGGGCTCCATCTTCATCGAGCGGTTCATCTTCACGATGCGCTCGATCTGGCCTTGGACCGCGGTTTGCGCGCGCTCAAGGGCCTTTTCCTCGGAGGAAGGTTTGTCCATATACAAAATATACGCGATATATACCCGACTAGTGCAAGGTCACTTTAGCAAAAAACGGCATTTTCGTCAACCGTCCGCGGGGAGTCTCGGCGCGGTTCCGCGGGGCGTGCGGGAGAGGATCTCTCCGTCCGTTATTAGCGCATATTTCAGCGAAAAACGGCACCTTCGGATTATTGTCAGATATCCTTGACAAATTGGGTTATTTGTGATATATATAGCCCACGCTGCACATCGTGCGGCATCGGTCATTCACAACCCAAGACTACCCAAACAACACACAAGGAGGTGCCTCACCGGACATCATGCTGAAGGCCGTCGAAAGACGGCCACACGTGCGATGCGCCGGCATGGCTGCCGGTGCATGCTGGACGCTTGCCGCGGATGGTCCGCGACAGGCAACGCTGAACGCCTCTTCAAAAAGGGCACGACGAACGCGCGAAAGCGCACAACGGACGCAAGGAGCGAATCATGTCGAACCACAACGATCGGAACCGTAACCGCCAGCACGGCAACCGCAACCAGAACCGGGTGTTCTCGAAGGGCGAGCAGCACGAGCTGATCTTCGCCGAGAAGAACTTCGGCGGGCGCACCAAGCTCGTCTCGTACTTCTTCGAGGACACCACCGTCGTCATCTTCCCGAAGTCGCTGCGCTTCCGGCCCATCCCGGGCAAGAAGTACCAGTGCTCCGTGAAGTTCCGCGAGAACGACCGCGGCACCATCGGCTTGGCGCTGCCGACCCTGCCCCACACGCTCACCCCGAAGGAGTGGATCCCGATCGAGGAGCTTCGCAGCTGCCTCGTGACGACCATCACCTTCGAGAAGCGCCGTGGACGGGAGGGCCAGGACGCCCGCCTCATCGCCTTCCACGACGGCCGCGCGGTCTTCCCCGACAACGGCACCACCGTGGTCGAGGGCAAGCCCACCGCCTGCCTCCTCCGCGAGGCCGGCAACGTCGCGTTCGCGATCCCCATTGGGTTCGAGCACGCGAGCGGCACGGGCCTCGTCCGCCTGGGCGAGAAGCTCGGCGAGGTGCTCGAGGCCGACCTCAAGCACGTCGTCGTGCGGGTCGCGAGCAAGAAGCCGGGCGTCATCGGCATGCCGAAGGTCGAGGCGGATCTGGATGTCTCGGGCGAGTACCGGAACATCTACGAGCTGCTGTCCGATCCCGAGGCGCGGGTCGTGGTGAGCGAGTCCTCCTCGGAGGACGAGGTCGCCAAGGCCTACCGCTGCAAGGCGCAGCTGCTCCACCCCGACAAGGTGGCCCAGGACTTCGGCGGCGCGGACAAGACCCCGTTGCCGATCAAGAAGAACTCCGAGTTCTTCTTCGAGGCTCTGGGAACGGCCAAGGACCGCGCGCTCGACCTCATCGCCCGTAAGAAGGCGAAGAGCGACAAGCGCGAGGCGCCGCAGGCCGAGGCGAGCCGGACCGACGGGAACGCGAGCGTGCAGAAGGCCGATGGCCAGAAGCGCGACCGCCGTCCCCGGAAGGACCGGAACGCCCAGCGGCAGCAGATGCCCGTCGTCACCGCGCCGGTCGCGACCGAGGCCCCCAAGGCCAAGGAAGCGTCCGTCGTGACGGAGGAGCCGAAAGTCGAGGAGCCCGTTCTCCCGCAGAACGAAATCCCGACCATCCCGGCTCCCGCCGAGGCCCCAAAGGCCGAGGCGGCTCCCAAGCCCGAGGCGACGTCCGAGACCGAAGGAACGGCCGATGAGGTCGATCCGATGGTCAAGGGCCTCTCCGAGGAGCTGAAGGAGCCCGTGGCGGTCATCGTCAGGGCGCTCGCCATCGCCAAGAAGACGCCGGAGGAGTTCGCCGGCCTGGGGGAGAACATCCACAGGTTCTACCTCAAGCAGGCGCGCGGCCGGGTCAAGGCGGCGAAGAGCAGCGCAGCCGGGGCGGCGTCCGGCAAGAAGGGCGAGGCCAAGGGCGGCTCCCAGAAGGGAGACTTCCGGGCCCAGCTCGCGGGTCTGAAGGCCGACAAGTAGGGTAGTCGAGGGTCTTAAGAGGGTGGGTCGCGCTTGCGGCCCACCCTCTTTACTTTTGTACGGAATTTATTGCGTGGGCATGATTGTGGCGGAGCCTTCACGGTACGTCGGCCCCGCC
>JAVHQX010000159.1:0-1979 GCA_036171355.1 Patescibacteria group bacterium
GAATCCAGGTCCCCGAGCCAACGAAAAACGACCGCCGCGGCGGCCGTCGTTTTCATTTCCGCTTCACCGCACGTCGATGATCTCGTAGCGCACCTCCGCTCCCGCGGCGTTCTTCACCGTCACCTCGTCGCCCGCGCGATGCCCCTTGAGCGCGGCGCCGAGAGGGGACAGGTGCGAGATGCGCCCGCTCCCGGGATCCGTCTCCGCCGAGCCGACGATCTCGTACGTCTTCTCCTTGCCGTTCACGCGGACGATGACGGTCGCGCCGACGCCGACGCGTCCATCCTCGGCGCCGCGCTCGATGACGACCGCGTTCTTGAGCTTCTCCTTGATCTCGAAGATGCGCCGGTCCATGCCCATGAGCCGTCCCTTCGCTTCCGAATAGGCGGCGTTCTCGGAGAGATCGCCCATGTCGCGCGCGCGGCTCAGTTCGGTCACCGCCCGCGGACGCGAAACGTCCTCCAGGCGGCGCAGGTCGTCCTTGAGCTTCCGGATGGCCTCCGGCGACAGGTAGTTGTCGGCGTCCCTGCCGTATTTGCGGTAGTCTTCCTTTTTCCGCTTGGGAATCTGCATATGCGTCATCAACCACTGTACCACTCAATCACGTAACCACTCCACCACTTGACCACCCAACCACTTAATCACTCCGCAAAAAAGACCGCCGTAAGTACGGCGGCCCGAACGATGTCAGTGCAGCGCGACGCTCTCGCCGATGCGATTGAAGGCGGGGACGAACTCCGCCGATCTTCCCTGCGGCCAGATGCCGGTGACGACCGCCATGCGTTCCGGCACCGTCGGGAATCGGACGAAGAGCACCTTGCCCTGCGCGCCGCGTGGGCGGAGCGGGAGCGGATGCCGCGTCCACGAGAACCATGCGCGGTCGCCGCCGGCGGTCACGACGACGCCGGACGACGTCGTTTCTTCCGGCAGGCCCGCGAGGAACTCTTCCGCGTGATCGTACAGGTCCCGCGAATCGGTCGGCCGCAGCACGATGGAGATCATCGCGCGGCCTGACTCGTGCACGAGCGCGACGTTGACGCCGTGCGCGACGTCCGCGGCGGCGACTTCCGACCAGCCGGCTGGCGTCATGATCGACATGCGCGGCTGCCGGCTCGGACCGCTTCAGACCGGCGGGTCCGCCGCGCGCCTGACCTCCGGAAGCGGGGGCGGCGCGGTCGAGGGCGAGGCCGGCGGCGTCTGCCGCGCGGCGCATCCGATGAGACAAACTGCGAAAAGCCCGAAACTCCAGGCGGATTTCATCGCGTCTTCTCCTTGGCGAAAGACCTTCGCCCGACCCTGGCAGGATGCGGCCAAAATGCAAGCGTCGCGCCCCTTCGGCTTTATCCCTCCCGTTCCCTCCTTTTCGCCCCCGTTTTCGCCTTATTTGGCCTCCCTAAGGTCGCCGCCCCTCGACAAATCCCGATGAATGTGCTATGGTGTGCGTCAGCAATACGACCCCGGCGTGGAGATTTGTCGAATTTCCGCAAAGAGGCCCCGTTTGCGGACTATTCAACCTTATAACGACCAGCGTTATGAACGGTGTTATCAAGACGATGACCGACAAGGGTTTCGGTTTCATCACTCCGGACGGCGGTGAGAAGGATGTTTTCTTCCACCAGTCCGCCCTCGTCGACGTGCAGTACAACGACCTCAAGGTCGGTGATGCTGTCTCCTTCGACACCGAGGACTCCCCGAAGGGTCCCCGCGCCGCGAACGTCCACAAGGCGTAAGCAGCCCGGACCGAAAAACCGCCTGCTCGGCCAGCTCAGCTGGCTAGGGGCGGTTTTTCTTTAATGATTTCTTTACGGAAAACGCGCTTTCCTTGCGCGAGGCCGGGCGGCATCGTTGCCGCCTCCGCGGGCCCAGCTCAGCTGGGCGGGCCGAGCGCATGGGTGTATTTAATTGGGAGGTCGGTGTACGTCACGGCGTCCGCGACGGGTGCGCCGCCGGCGACCGTTTTCCTTGGTCGGAGGCTGTCG
>JAVHQX010000160.1:0-9059 GCA_036171355.1 Patescibacteria group bacterium
CCGGCTTCGGCGGCGCGGTGGTCCCCGTCATCATGAAGGCTCTGCGCATCGATCCCGCCCTCGCTTCAATCGTCTTCGTCACGCCGCTGACCGACGTCTGCGGCTTCTTCGTCTTCCTCGGCCTTGCCTCCGTATTCTTGGCGTAAATGCTATACTTGGCCCGTTAACACTTCCGAAACCTATGGACAAAGCGCTTTCCGCAGTCCGCGTCGAAGTCTCCGCGCGGCACGTGCACCTTTCGCAGACCGACCATGACGTCCTGTTCGGTCCCGGGTACCAGGCGAAAAAACTGAAAGACCTTTCCCAGACCGGGCAGTGGGCCGCCGAGGAGGTCCTGATGGTGAAGGGGCCCAAGGGCCAGCTCAAGGTCCGCTTCCTCGGACCGTGCCGCAAGCAGACGCAAGTGGAGCTCGCGCGCACCGACTGTTTCACGCTCGGCGTGAAGGCGGAACTTCGGCTCTCCGGCGACGTGAAGGGCACGCCCGGCTGCTCGCTCATCGGCCCGAAAGGGACGGTGGAGCTCCCTGAAGGCGTCATCGTCCCGCTCCGCCACATCCACATCTCCGACACGGAGGCCGCCGAACGCGGCATGAAGACCGGCGACCGCATGAAGGTGCGCGTCCCTGGCGGCCGCGCCGTCGTCTTCGAGGAAGTGCACGTCCGCGTCGATTCCTCGTTCCGCCTTGCCATGCATCTCGACACCGACGAGGGCAACGCCATTTGGGCCGACATGCAGGGGGCGGCGGGCGAGATCATCCAGTAGCCGATCGTACTATGGCATTCCGGGCGACGAAATATTTTTGTGTCTCGTTTGCGTTCGTCGCGGCCCTCCTTTTCTTGGCTCCTTCCGCCCGCGCCGCCACCCTCGTCTCCGGCTCCGTTTCCGGCGCCTGGACCTCGTCCGGCAGCCCGTACGTCGTCACCGGCTCCCTCTACGTCGCTCCCGGGTCCACGCTCTCGGTCGGTCCCGGCGCCGTCGTGAAGTTCTTCTTCGGCACGGGTATCACCGTCGACGGCACGCTTCAGGTCGACGCGACGGCCTCCGAGAAGGCCGTTTTTACTTCGGTGAAGGATGATCTCGTCGACGGGCAGGATTCGTCCAATGACGGCCCCACGATCGGCGCGCCGGGGGACTGGAACTCGATCCAGTTCAACGCCGGTTCGACCGGCGCCGTCTCGGAAGCCGTCATCCGCTACGGCGGCTGGACTTGCTTCAGCTGCTCATTCGCGAACGTCGCCAACAAGGGCGGTGTGGTGATGGTCGCCGGCTCCAGGATCTCGAAGAGCGCCGACTACGGCATCCGGCAGTTCGACGTCGCTTCCGCGTCGACGGCGGTCTCCGCGTCGGAGCTCGACGGCCAGGAGGACGGGTTCCGGTTCGACGGCGGCGGACCGGCCTCCGTCTCCGGCTCGAACCTGCACGACAACGTCTACGGCGTCTTCGCGGACAACGCGGCCGCCGCCGACCTCACGCTCACGGACGACGTCTTCGCGGACAACGCCACGGCCCCCGCGAGGATCGGCGCCCCCGTGAACTTCACCCACTCCGGCAACGCGGCGTCCGGCGGCTTCAGGAGCGGCTTCATCATGAGCGGCGCCGTCCCCGCGGGCGCGACCCGGACCTGGGACGCCGACCTCCCCTATGTCATAGGCACCATCTCCGTCCCGCCTGGCTCGACGCTCGTCATCGGTCCCGGCGCCGTGGTCAAGCCCGAGTTCGGCGGGGGCATCTCCGTGGACGGCACGCTCCAGGTGAACGGCACGGCCCAGGCGAAGGCTTACGTCACGTCCGTCAAGGACGATCAGGCTGCCGACGACACGAACGGCGACGGTTTCTCCACGTTGCCAGCGCCCCAGGATTGGAACGGCATCGTCTTCAATCCCGGTTCGACCGGGGCCATCTCGAACGCCATCATCCGGTACGGCGGCTGGACTTGCTATACCTGCAAATGGGCGGATGTCACGAACAACGGTGGCGCCGTCACCTTCGCGGATTCAGTCATCTCTTATGCCGGCTACTACGGCGTCCGGCAGACGAACGTTTCAGCCTCGACGACCATCCATGGTTCCTCGCTCATCCAGAACGCCCAGTACGCGGCCTACAATGACACGACGACGTACATCGACGCCACGGGCAACTGGTGGGGCGACTCGTCGGGGCCGACCCATTGGTCGAATTCCGGGGGTACCGGAGCACGTGTCTCTGATTACGTCGACTTCGGCAGTTATCTTCACGACGACTCGACGCTTGCGCCGACCATCGCGCACCTCTCTCAATACGAGACCGCCGGCGGCCCCGCGCTCGCCGAAGGCGCTGCGACCAACGGGAACCATGTGATTTTCAGGGCAGCTGTCTCATCGCCGACGGGCGCCCAGGTCATGCTCGAAGTCGAGCTCAAGCCCGTCGCCGCGGCCTTCGATGGCACGTCGCTCCTCATCTCGCCTCCGGCGAGTTCAGGCATGAGCGCGAGCGTCGATTCGGACGCGCTCGTCGACGGCGACTACCACTGGCGCGCCCGGGCCGTCGATCTTTCGGGTCATTCTTCGCCATGGGTCGAGTTCGGCGTGGAAGGGAACGTCGATTTCGCCGTCGATGCACACACGATAATCCGGGTGGCGGTCATTCTCGCGGACCTGACGGGAGATCCCTCGACCACGGCCGATAACGTCGTGCATGCCGACCCCGCGACGCTCACGCAGCCCTGCAAACTCCTCGATCCCGATGAAATCTACGCTCTCGGACACCCCGACCCCGTGACCGGAAGCGATGGGTGGAAGAAGTATTACGAAAATCTCTTTTACTGCGTCAACGGCTACTACGGCGAGAACAGCTACGGAACCGTCCGTTACGACTTTACCGTTTTCGACAACGGCGGTGCGTGGTTCGACGCGGGTGGGATCGCCGCTGATGGAACCACCAAGAAGACCGAGGCATATTATGCCAAAGACGACCAGTCCCTCTATGCCTTGGTGCAAGACTCGAAATACCTCGCGGGAAACATCGGTCCGGCCGTCGATATCGTTGCCGTCGTGCATGCCCGCACGTCGCGTCAGCGAACGCATGGCGACGGCCAGATCGGAACAGCCGCCTCGGTGCGGCCCGATGGCACGCAGGACATCGTTCTTGCCGAGGATGATCCAGTAGGCGTTTGGGCTCACGAGTTCGGGCACGAGCTCGGCGTTACCGGACCAGGCGGTTCGTTGACCCCCGATCTTTATGATCGCGGCATGGTCGATGGTTGGGATTTGATGGCGGATGGTGAATGGAACGGCGATCAGCATGACGCTGCTCATACGAACGCGGGCATGGATCCGCCGCACATGAGCACGTTCTCGAAATTATTCATCGGTTGGTTCGGCCAGGACATCCATGCAAAGTCGGCGTACGGCGATCAGTATTGGATCAACTCCTTGGAGACGAGCGGCGTCGGCGCGAGCGCCTTCCGTTACAATTTGGAGGATAACGTGGATCCGGCGACCTCGCGGTACTATCTGCTGGAGGCACGGAACAAAACCCTGGCAACCTGGGATGCCTCACTGCCCACGTCGGCAGCCAGCGACCTCGTGCTGTATTACGTCAATAGCGGCGGCGGCACGGTTACGGTACCTGCCGCGCATCTTTGTTTCGCCGACGGCAGCATGCACGGCGGAGTCCTCGATCCATCCAGACAAGAGTCCTTTTGCGATTATGACCAACTCGTGAAGTTCACCGCATTGGATGACCGTAGCGGCGTCGGCAGCTACGAAATACGCGCCGGAATTCAGGCCATACCGGCCACGACGTTCAATAGGATAGTCAGGGGGGTGGTCGTCCGCACGAATGACCTGCTGCGAAGCAAACTTCCCGCCTCGGCTACGGCGGTGCAGGCGGCTCCATTGGTAGATTGGACGAAGGGTCAAACGACCACGGTCGAACCTCTCATCGGCCGGTTCCCTCAGGATTACGTGCGCGGAATCCTCCAATTACTCGACCCTGCGAGTACTGCTCTGGTTTTGGTCTTCATGGTGCTGCTCGCAGTACTGGGGAAAAAGCACGGACCAGCGAAGCAACAATCTCCCGCGAAAAAGCGCGTCGTTTTGATCGCCTTGGGCATAACGACCGCGGTCTTCGTCGCGCTGACGGTCATCGGTCATGTCACCGTTTTCGCGCTTGAAAGATGGGAACGGACTCATGACATCCATCGCTTACGATATACTTGGCCCTTGCATCAGGCATATGCGGCCCCGCTCGGCCTTGCCGCCGACCAGCCGGATGTCGATCTTCATGTCTATTGTGACGACGGCAGGCATGTCGGTACGAATTACGCGACCGGCGAGTACGAGAATCAAATCACGGGTGCTTTAGCAAGCGGGGATCAGGCCGGCGCCCCGGAATGGATTTATCTCCCCGAAGGCGCGGAGAATTGCCATTATGTCGTCTCCGCCCGCGACAACGCCCGGTTCCTCGCCGAGAACCCCGACGTCGCGAGCCATCTCGCCGACACCTCGGACTCGTACGACGTATACGCCCGGTACATCGACCCCGCCTCGGGCATCTTCACCTCGACCACCCTCGCGAATCAGGTCATCCAGCCCGGCGCCGAGGTGGTCCACGAGGTCTCGGGCACGGCAGACGTCGCGATCGGCGCAGGCGTCGCCGACACGGCCGCTCCGACGACTGCGGCGGCCCTCTCCGGCACGCTCGGCGCGGACGGCGCGACCTACGTCTCGCCCGTGACCGTGACGCTCTCCGCCGACGACGGCGCGGACGGCACCGGCTCCTCGGGCATCCGCTACTCGCCCGACGGCGGCCTCACCTGGCTCGACTACTCTGCCCCCTTCACCCTCTCGGACGACGGCGCCTCCACGGTTTTCTTCGGTTCGACCGACCACGCGGGCAACGTCGAGGATACGAAGAACATCGTCGTGAAGATCGACCGGACGCTCCCCGACACCGTCATCGATTCCGCGCCCTCCGGCTCGACAGGCTCGACCTCGGCGGCTTTCGCGTTCCACTCGACCGAGGACGACTCGACCTTCGCCTGCAGCCTCGACGCCGCGGAAGACGCGCCCTGCACGAGTCCTGCGACGTACGCCAGCATCGCCGTCGGCCCCCACGTCTTCGAAGTCCGTGCCACGGACCCCGCGGGCAACGTCGACGCGACCCCCGCCTCGGCCTCCTGGACCGTCCTGGCCACAGGGACGATCAACGCCACCTTCGACCGCCATACGGTCCAGGCCGGCACCCAGCCCGGTTCGACCAAGTCTCCGATCGCCGGTGCGACTGTGAACGCGTACGCGACGGCCGCTGGCTCCTGCGCCGCGGCCATCGGCATGAACCCCCATGATTACGCCACCGTCCTCTCGACCTGCACCCCCGACGCCTCGGCCATCGCCGACGCGAGCGGTCTCGCGAGCCTCAATGTCCTCCCCGGCGACTACCTCGTCCTCTCCAGGGATCCTCAGACGGACGTCGTTGCCGGTGTCTCGTCCGGCACGATCGTCGCGGCCGACGCCGTCGACAAGTTCCTTCAGGTGATCGTCCGTGCCAACGGCACCTCGGTCCCGGGGAAGACCACCGTCCGCACGGGCTCCCTCCTCTACATCATCGAGCCCGAGTACGTCGAGTGGAGTCAGATCCAAGAACTCTATCCCTTTGTCTTCGACGCTCCTTCAGGCGATTGGGGCATCACGGTCACCGTCACCCCGCCCGAAGGCTTCACCGCCGACTATCCCGATCTTTCGACCGACGTGAACGGGGACTACAAGGCCCTCCAGTTCACGCTCACCGACGTCGGCTCCTGCTGGGAGTGCGGCACAGGGGTCGATCTCACCATCCGTCACAAGGGCAGGACCGAGCATCTCCATCAGAACATCCCGACGCCGATGACGGAGGCGTTCGTCAAGAAGAAGGGCCTCGACCTCAAGGAACTTGAGGAGAGGGGTGTGCGGGTGACGGTAAAGTAATTTTTTCAACTTCTATGATCTTCGTCATCAATTCCGGCAGCTCCAGCCTGAAGTTCAAACTGTATTCGCCCGCCCTCAAGGAGCTCGCGGGCGGCCTCGTCGAGCGCATCGGCCTGGAGGCGCCGTTCCTGAAGATCGCCGTCGGGAAGGACGAGAAGAAGCTCGAGTTCCCCGAGGGGATCCCTGATCACAAGGCCGCGCTCAAGAAGGTCTTCGCGGCGCTCAAGGATGGCGGGATCGACGTCACGCGGATCCGCGCTTTCGGCCATCGCGTCGTGCACGGCGGCGAGGAGTTCACCGAACCGACCGTCATCGCCGACGGCGTGCTCGAGCGGCTCCGCGCCTACAACCGACTCGCGCCGTTGCACAATCCGCCGAACCTCATGGGCATCGATTCGTGCCGCGCGCTGCTGCCGAAGGTGGCGAACGTCGCGGTCTTCGACACGGCGTTCTACAAGACCGTGCCGGATTACGCCTTCATGTACGCGCTGCCGTGGGAGTACTATGAGAAGCATAAGATCCGGAAGTACGGGTTCCACGGCATCTCGCACCGTTACGTCACGGAACAGGCGGCGAAGATGCTGAAGAAGCCGTACGCGAAGATGCGATTCGTCTCCTGCCACCTCGGCAGCGGCTCATCGGTGACGGCCGTGAAGAACGGCAAGGCCGTCGACACGACCATGGGGTTCACGCCGCTCGAAGGGCTTACCATGTCGACGCGCTGCGGCGACATCGATCCGGCGATCCCGCTCTACATGATCCGGACGTTCGGCATGACCGAACAGCAGGTCGATGACGTCCTCAACAAGCAGTCGGGGCTCCTCGGCGTTTCCGGCTACAAGGACCTCCGCGACGTCATGGCCGCGGCCGGCATGAAGACGCCGGGCTACGCGTTCAAGGACAAGATCACGCCGGAAGGGAAAAAGCGCGCGAAGCTTGCCATCGAGATGTTCTGCTACGACGTCGCGCGGTACGCCGGCCAGTTCGCGGCGGTCATGGGCGGCGCGGACGCGGTGATCTTCACCGCCGGCATCGGCGAGCGGAGCGACTACGTCCGCAAGCGGGTCATGGAAATGGTGACGCTGCCGGGCCGGCCGAAGGTCCTCGTCGTCCCGACGAACGAGGAATTGATGATCGCCAAAGAGACGAAGCGCGCGCTTCGCGTCTAGGTCTTAATCGTCACGACCATGGGATTCTTCGGAGAGATGTTCGGCGGAGGGGAACGTTGCCCGCATGGCTTGCCGAAAGGCGAATCGTGCAAGCAGTGCGAATTCGATAAGGACAAGAGCGACATCCTCGAGTCAATCAAGGAGTCCATCTGCCCGCACGGCGCCGACTGGCGGTAAAGTCCGGAGTGCAAAAAGTCCGGTTGGATGCCGGGGGACAAGAAAGAATGACCGGCGCAAGGCCTCCGCAAGGGGGCCTTTTTCGGCAAATAAGGAGGAAAAGACCCTTGCCGTAAGGCTGAAGCCGGCCTATACTCACGCATATTCAGCTCCCGGCTGGGGGCGTTTTTATGGTCCGAAAGCTTTTCACCAAGGCTACGCGGTCCGTCACGGCTGCTGCGGCCGTCCTGGCGGTCGCCACGCTCGCGAGCAGGTTCGTCGGCATCATCCGCGACCGGCTGCTTTCGGGGACCTTCGGCGCGGGAAGCGAGCTCGACGCGTACTACGCCGCCTTCCGCACGCCCGACCTCATCTACAACCTCTTCGTGCTCGGCGCCATCACCGCGGGATTCATCCCGATCTTCGCGGCGGCGCTCGCGAAGGAGGGGATCGACGAGACGGACGGCATCGGCGAAGCGGGCAACGATCTCGCGTCGGCCCTCATGACGGTGCTCGGCGTCGGCCTCGTCGTGCTCGCGACCGTCGGAGTCGTCGCGGCGCCGTCGATCATCGACCTCGTGACGCCGGGGTTCGGCGCGGCGCAGCGGACGCTGACCGTCTCCCTCACGCGCATCATGTTCGTGTCGCCGATCTTCCTCGGGCTGTCGAGCGTGCTCGGCGGCATCCTCCAGACCAAGCGGCGGTTCTTCATCTACGCCGCGGCGCCCGTGATGTACAACCTCGGCATCATCGCCGGCACGCTCCTCCTCGCGCCGTCTCTCGGCATCCGCGGCTCGGCCTACGGCGTCGCGATCGGTTCGTTCGCGCATTTCCTCGTCCAGGCGTACGCGTGCCGGGCGATCGGCTTCCGTTTCCGGCCGCGCTGGGCGCCGTCGCACGAGGGCGTCCGGGCGATCGGCCGGCTCACCGTGCCGCGCGTCGCGGGGCTCGCGGTGGGCCAGGTGAACCTGTTCATCCTGACCGGCATGGCGTCGACGCTCGGCGCGGGCGGCATCGCCGTGTTCAACCTGGCGAACAACCTCCAGAACTTCCCCGTCGGCATCCTCGGCGTCTCGTTCGCCGTCGCGGCCTTCCCGCTCATCTCCGAGCTCGCGGCGAAGGGGAAGAACGAGGAGCTCGTCAGCCAGTTCGGCAGGACGTCGCGCACGGTCCTGTTCCTCGTCATCCCCGCGACCATCGCCTTCCTCCTGCTGCGCGCGCAGATCGTGCGCGTCATCCTCGGCACTGGCCGTTTCGATTGGACCGACACGATCGACACCGCGAACACGCTCGCCTGGTTCACCCTCTCGCTTTTCGCGCAGGCGCTGTATCCGCTCGTCGTCCGCGCGTTCTTCGCGTTCCATGACGTGCGGACCCCGCTCGTCACGGCCGTCGTCGCGGTGGTCGTCGAGCGGACGCTCGCCTGGTACCTCCTGGCGAAAGGCATGGGCGCGCCGGGACTCGCGCTCGCGTTCTCCGTCGGCAGCATCCTCGATCTGGCCCTGCTGTGGGTGCTGCTGCGGCACCGCGTCGGCGACCTCGGCGAGTCCCGCATCTTCCGCGCGCTCTTCCAGATGAGCGTCGCCGGACTGCTCATGGCGGTCGCCGTCCAGGGGTCGAAGATCCTCGTGGCCGACCTCGTGGACATGCGGACGTTCATGGGCATCTTCACGCAGGGCGCGTCGGCCGAGACCATCGGCAAATTTATGGATCTCCAAGACCGCTGGGAAGCGAAGCAGTCCAAAAAAGCGTTCGACGAGGCCATGGCCGCGTTCCAGTCGGAATGCC
>JAVHQX010000161.1:0-9051 GCA_036171355.1 Patescibacteria group bacterium
CGCCGAAGTGGAAGGCGCCATCATCCGCCTCGCGCAGCTGGCCCGCGCCGTCGGCATCCATCTCGTCGTCGCGACGCAGCGCCCGTCCGTCGACGTCATCACCGGCCTCATCAAGGCCAACATCACCGCGCGCATCTCCTTCTCCGTGGCGTCGTCCGTCGATTCCCGCACCATCCTGGACATGCCCGGCGCCGAGAAGCTCGTGGGCCGCGGCGATTCCCTCTTCCTCTCCCCCGACCTGTCCATGCCGAAGCGCATCCAGTGCTGCTACGTCGGCGACGGCGAGATACGCAAGGTCGTCAATTACCTCATGGAACAGCTGGACGAGCCCGTGCAGTACGAGGAAGGGGTGACCGAAAAGGCCTCGAAGGGCGGAAACGACTTCGGCTACGGCGCCGACGTCGAAGACGAGCTCCTCGACGAGGCGCGCGATACGGTGGTGCGCGCCGGCAAGGCTTCGGCCTCCTACCTGCAGCGCCGCCTCAAGATCGGCTACGCCCGCGCTGCCAGGCTCTTGGATTTGCTCGAAGAACGCGGTATCATCGGTCCTGGAGACGGCGCGAAGCCGCGCCAGATACTCGCTGCGCCCGTCGCCGACGTGGACGGGCGGCACTTCACGGATCACGATGACCTCTGATATGGCTCCGACGACGACCAGCACCATCGCCGAATCGGTCGGCGCGCTCCTGCGGCAAGCCCGCGAGGAGGCCGGTTTGAGCCTCGCTGCCGTCGCGAACAGGACCAAGATCCCCGAGCGCTACCTTGCCATGTTCGAAAGCGAGGGCCGCGGCGCGCTGCCGGATGACGTCTACGCGAAGATCTACCTCAAGGCCTACGGGAAGTTCCTCGGTTTCGACACGCCCACGCTCGTCGAACTCTACCGCAAGGAGCGGGTGCGCCTCGCGCCCCCGGAACGCAAGACGGCGCCCCGCCGCCATCCGACGACGACGGTGCCCGCTTCCGCGATGGTCGTCACGCCGAAGCTCATCCAGGCGATTTTCCTCGGCCTCATCGTGCTGGGCCTCGTCGCCTACTTCGCCTTCGAGATCAAGAAGATCATCGCGCCGCCGCGGATCAGCCTCACGTCGCCGGCGGACGGCCTCGTCACGACCGAACGCGACTTGGTCATCGAAGGCCGCACGGAACCCGAGGTGGCCCTCAGCGTCAACGGGAAGCCGGTGAGCCTCGACGCCGACGGCAACTTCCACGACACGCTCGACCTCCAGGAGGGACTCAACGTCATCACGGTCGTAGGTGCGAAGAAACACAGCAAGGAGATGTCGGTCACGCGGCGCATCATCGTGTCGCCGAAGGAATGGCCGACGGCAGCCGCGCCGCTCGGACCCGTCCAGAGTCCTGGACTGTAGGAACCGCCCGAAGGGGCGGTTTTTTGCTACGCGGTTACCAGTTATCAGTTGTCAGTTTTCAGTTATCAGTTTGGTGATTTGGCGTACTGTTAACGGACAACTGATAACCGACCACTGAATACTTATCCACACCCGGGCTCTTGACATCCCGAACAGAAACCGAACAAAGACCTGAAAATCTGCTATAGTAAGGGCTGTCTGGCGGCCTCTTGCGCATACTTCAGGCCCCAGCTATAAAGCCGACGAAATTCATTTATCACGACCGTATGTCCATCAAGGACCAAAAGAAACCTAAACCGGCCGATGCGAAGGAGAACGAAAAGACGCGCGCCGTCGGGGCCGCCATCGCCCAGATCAAGGTGCGCTTCGGCGAAGGATCCATCATGAGGCTCGGCGAGGCGAAAAAGATGGAAGTCGACGCCATCCCGACCGGCTGCCTCTCGCTTGACGTCGCGCTCGGCGTCGGCGGACTGCCCCGCGGCCGCGTCGTCGAAATCTACGGTCCGGAAGCGTCTGGCAAGACGACGCTCGCGCTCCATACGATCGCGGAGGTGCAGAAATTGGGCGGCACTGCCGCATTCATCGACGCGGAACACGCGCTCGACCCCGAATACGCCGCGAAGATCGGCGTGAAGACCGCCGAACTCCTCATCTCGCAGCCGGACACCGGCGAGCAGGCGCTCGAGATCACGGAGACGCTGGTCCGCTCCGGCGCGGTCGACATCGTGGTCGTCGACTCGGTCGCGGCCCTCGTCCCGAAAGCGGAAATCGAGGGTGAGATGGGCGACCAGCACATGGGTCTCCAGGCCCGTCTCATGAGCCAGGCCCTCCGCAAGCTCACCGGCATCGTCTCGAAGACGCACACCACCGTCATCTTCATCAACCAGATCCGCATGAAGATCGGCATCGTCTTCGGCAATCCCGAGACGACGACCGGCGGAACCGCGCTCAAGTTCTATTCCTCCGTCCGCCTGGAGGTCCGCCGCTCGGCCCAGCTCAAGCAGAACGAGAAGGTCATCGGCAACCAGGTAAAAGTGAAGGTCGTGAAGAACAAGGTCGCGCCGCCGTTCCGCACCTGCCAGTTCGACATCATGTACAACGAAGGCATCTCCATCGCGGGCGACATGCTCGACCTCGGCACGGGGCTCGGCGTCGTCGCGAAGAGCGGCAACAGCTACGCCGTCGGCGAGACCAAGCTCGGCGTCGGCCGCGAGAACGCCAAGGCGTTCCTCAAGGCCAACCCCAAGCTCATGAAGGAGATCCGCGCCGCCGTCTGGAAGAAGACGCAGGAAGCGGAAGCCGCTCCAGCCGCAAAGGAAGAGGCGGAGGAAGCCGAGGAAAAAGAGCCGGCGCTGGCCTGAGAAACGCGAAAGCCGCTCCGCAATATTGCGGAGCGGCTTTTTCATCTGCTGGTGAGGTGAAATCCGGCGCAGGCGGGGCAGTGATAGACCGAGAGCCGCGCGGCGCCCTTGCGCTCCTGATCTTCTGCGACCCGGCGCGCGGCGGCCTCCGTGTGATAGGTGCGCTTGCCGGCGCATCCGCCGCCTCCCCACTCCATGTGGCGGATGCTTTTCGGCATAATTCTTGATCCCGGATCGCCGCGACGTACGGTCGCGCCGCCTGGGATGGCGCGCGCTTAGGAAATGCGCGTCACTTGGAGGCGCGCTCGACGTACTCGCCGTTCTCCGTGTTGATGACGATCATCTCGCCCTCCTCGATGAAAATCGGCGCCTGGACCTTCATGCCCGTCTCGATCGTGACCTCCTTGAGCACGCGGCCCGAGGACGTGTCGCCCTTCACCGCGGGCATCGCCTCCGTCACCTTGAAGGTGAGCTTCTTCGGCAGGTCGATGGAAAGCGGCGTCGCGTCATGCATCAGCACCGCCGCCTCCTGGCCCTCCTTGAGGAAGCCGCCCTTCTCGCCGATCATGTCGGCCGAGATGGCGTGCTGCTCAAAGGAGTTGTTGTCCATGAAATAGTAGTTGTCCGCGTCCTTGTACAGGTACTGCATGTTGGAGCGGTCGAGCTCGACGAGGTCAATCGCTTCCCCCGCCTTGAAGGTGTGCTCGAGTACCTTGCCGGTCTGCACGTTCTTGAGACGGGTGCGGACGAACGCGCTGCCCTTGCCCGGGTTCACATGCTGGAAATCGACGACGGCGCAGATGCCGTCCTTAAACATGATGAAGACGTCGCGAGACAGGTCGGTCGTATCGGCCATAACGTGAGGTTAAGAGGTCGAGAGGGGAAAAGGCTGAAAGGTTGGAAGTGCCGGACTTTCAACCTTTTGGCCTCTTAACCTTTCAACCTTATTTCGTAAACAGGTCGCTTGCGGGAAAAAATAAGACATCCCGGATGGTAGGGGCGTCCGTGAGCAACATTACCAAACGGTCAACGCCTAAGGCAATACCGGCGGACGGCGGCATCTTGCCTACCGCTTCGACGAACTGTTCGTCGATGCCGTGATCCGGCCGGCCAAGTTTGCGGCGGAGAGCGGCCTCCTCCTCGAGACGGCGGCGCTGTTCCGGCCCGTCATTAAGCTCGGAGAACGCGTTGCAGAGCTCCATGCCCCCGCAATACGCCTCGAACCGCTCGGCGTACCTCTCGTCGCCGGGCTTGAGGCGCGCCAACGCGGCCATCGAGCGAGGATATTCGCGCAGGATGAGCGGGCGGCCGACCCCGAGCTTCGGTTCGACGTCGCGCAGGAAGATCCGGAAGAAGACGTCGTCGAAATCATCCCCGGGCGCGGTGGGGCAGCCCTTGGCCTCGACGTCGGACCGGAACCTCTCCGGGTCCTCGATGCCGCGCCCGAGGTCGATGCCCGAGTAGCGCTCCATCGCCTCGGCGACGGTCATGCGCGGCCACGGCGGGGCCAGGTCGATCTCCTTCCCGCGGTACCTGATGCGCGTGCCGCCGGCGGTCTTCACGGCGAGCTCGGCCGCGAGCTCCTCGGTGTCCTTCATCAAGGCGCGGTAATCGGCGTTCGCGCGATACCACTCGATCATCGTGAACTCCGGATTATGGCTGCCGTCCCACGGCTCGCCGTTCCTGTAGCAACGCGTGATCTCAAAGATGCGCGGCAGGCCGGCGGCGAGGAGCTTCTTCATCGCGTACTCCGGCGAGGTGATGAGGCAGGCCTCGAACGACGCGCCATCATGGCGGAGCAGCGTGGTGCGGAAGGGATCGAGGTGCGGTTCCATGCCGGGATGAGCGACCACCGTCGGGGTCTCCGCCTCGAGGAACCCGCGCGCCGCGAAAAAAACGCGTATGTCCGCGACGATCGCGGCGCGCGTCTCCATGCGGCGGCGGTACTCCGGGTCGTCCGCCCAGCGTTTCCAGTTCGGCACGTGTGCGTTCATGGGGCTCTACCAAAACCCCGTCCGGGAGGACGGGGTCTTTTTCGTTGCGACGGCGTCCTTATTTGACCACGTAGGGCAGGAGCGCCATCGTGCGGGCCCGCTTGATGGCCTCGGACAACATGCGCTGATGCTTGGCGCAGACGCCGCTCCTGCGGCGCGGCACGATCTTCCCGTAGGAAGACGTGTAGCGGCGCAGCGCGTTCGAATCCTTGTAATCGACGGCCCTGACGCCGCGGATGCAGAAGCCGCAATGGCGCTGCTTGTTCAGGACGTTCTGCTGTTTGTTCCTTCGCATAATGGTTATTCTGGGTCCCGGATCGACCGTCGCCAAGCGACGCTCGTCCGGGATGACCCGCGCTTAGGTAATGCGGGTCAGTTAAAACGGAATATCTTCGACGCGGATCTCATCGTCAGCGGCGGCGGCCTGCTGGGCCTGCGCCGGGACGGCGGCAGCCTTCGGGGCGCCAGCGGCGGCCGGGGCGTTTCCGCGATCGAGCATGATCATGTTCTCAGCCATGATCTCGGTGCGGTTGCGCTTATGGCCGTCCTGACCCTCCCACTCCCGCGTCTGCAGACGGCCCTCGATGTAGACCTTGCGGCCTTTGGCGAGGTACTGCCCGCAGATTTCGGCGAGCTTGCCCCACGCGACGATGTTGTGGAATTCCACCTTCTCCTGCTTCTGGCCCGAAGCGCCGGTCCAGGAATAGTTGGTGGCGACGCCGAACGAGGCGACTGTCTTGCCCGTGTTCGTGGTACGGACCTCGGGATCCCTCGTGAGGTTGCCGATGATCATCGCGCGGTTGAGATTCATAGTCGATGACGCTTTAACGATGTTAGAGGACTTTCTCGGTGAGAATCTCGTCGAGCTTCTTGTCGAGCTCTTCCATGGTCACCGGCGTCTGCGGGACGACCGGGGCATGCTGAATCGGCGCCGCGGGACGCGGACGCGGCCCCTCGCCGTCGGTGCGGATCTCCGTGAGTTCGGCGAACGACGGGATCTTGGTGAGGTACGGGCTGCGCGCGACGACGAGGTGGCGGAGGATGTCCGCGGAAAGGCGGAGCATCTCGTTCATCTTGGCGAGCGCGGTCGGCTCCGCCTCGAAATAGGCGAGCACGTAGTTCCCGTTCCGCACGTGGCTGATCGGGTACGCGAGCTTACGCCTGCCGAGATTGTGCATCTCGGTGACGTTGCCGCCGGTCGACGCGACGATTCCCTTGATCTTTTCCATCAGGGACTCGATCTCCGCGTCGGTGTACTTGGCGGCAATGATATAAAGAAGTTCGTACTTCTCCATAACAAGGCCTTATTCGTGCTGTTCGCACGATCCCGCGTTGCCGCGGAATGCGGAAATAAGGCTAAGTGACGCTAAATCGCGTCGTTAGGCCGAACCTTAACATGAGGTTTTGGCAGTAGCAAGGGTGCCGGGAGAGCGGAGAACGGAAAACAAAGACGGGATAGACGGGGGCCGACAGCGGCATCTCTTCGTCTCCGCTCTTTGCTCTTCGTTCTCCGTCCCCCCACGCTGGCCAAAGCGGGCCTCATCGGCTATCGTTCACGGTGTTATGCGGCATTTCTTCATCCTCGGGACGAATCCGGTCCTTTCGACCGCCGAGATCATCGCGCTCTTGGACGGCCGTGAGTTCACCGTGACCGAGATGTACAAACAGGCGCTCATCGTGGACGCCCTGCCGGGGCATACCCTGGACCCGAAGGCGCTCATGGCGCGGCTCGGCGGGACGATCAAGATCGGCACGCTCCTCGCGGAGAACGTCCCCGTGACGGCGGCGGAGCTGGAACGCATCGCCCTCGAAGGACTCTCCGACCGCGTCGCGAACATCGGCAACGCCACCTTCGGATTCAGCGTCTACTCGCTGGAATCGGACAAACCGTCCAACAAGGCCGCGGCCGTCGGGATGAAGTTCCGCGAAGTCGGCATGCGGGTGAAGCGCAAGCTCCAGGACGCCGGTTGCGCCGCGCGCTGGGTGAAGGCCCAGGTCGGCACCGCGCTCACGTCGGTCGCGGTCGGCAAGAACAACATCCTCGCGGACGGCGCGGAGTTCGTCGTCCTGGCGAAAGGCGACACGATGCTCGTCGGCAAGACGGAAGTCATCCAGCCGTTCGAGGAGTTCTCCTTGGTCGACTACGGCCGCCCGGAGCGGGATACCATCCAGGGGATGCTGCCGCCGAAGCTCGCGCGCATCATGATCAACCTCATCCACGTGTCGCGCGAGATCACCGACGTCACGCTCCTCGATCCGTTCTGCGGCTCCGGCACCGTGCTCACCGAGGCCCTGCAAATGGGTTTCCGGGAGCTCTACGGAAGCGACAAGAACCCGGCCGCCGTCCTCGCCACCCAGAGGAACATCGAATGGCTCAGGGAAAAACAGCTCGTCCCCGCGGGGAACACCCATGTCGGGACCTTCGCCTCCGACGCGAGGAGTCTCGGGCAGCACATCAAACCGAAAAGCCTCGATGCCATCGTGACGGAACCGTTTCTCGGACCGAACCGCACGGGCGGCGAGCGGCGCGGAGAACTCCAGAAGACGCTGAACGAACTGACCAAGCTCTATTACGAGGCCTTGAGCTCGTGGAAAGCCGTCCTTAAACCGGGAGCGCCGGTCGTGATGGCGCTGCCGATCTACATCACCGGCAACGAGAAGCACGGCATCAGCGTGCGGGAATTCGAGTCGCTCGGCTACAGGACGGAGGCCCTTCTTCCCGGCCCGATCCTCTCGAGGCTCGGCGTGCCCGAAACGAAGAACCACGGCCTGTACTACGGCCGGAACGACCAGCGCGTGTGGCGGGAGATCGTGCGGCTGAGGGTGGCAGAGTAAGACTACAGACGACAGACCACGGAAAACAGATTTGGAACGAAGAAAAGCGGGCCGTGGCCCGCTTTTCTTGCATCTGTCCTCTGTCATCTGTTGTCTGTCATCTCGCTTATGCGCCGACCCTGAAATGCACCACGTCGCCGTCGCGCATCACGTAGTCCTTGCCCTCGACGCGCAGCCTGCCCTTCTCGCGGGCGCCCGCTTCGCCGAGGTCGACGAAATCCTTCCAGTCGACGACCTCGGCCCGGATGAAATTCTTCTCGAAATCCGTGTGGATGACGCCGGCCGCCTGCGGCGCTTTCGTCCCCTTCTCGATCGTCCAGGCGCGGGTTTCCATCTTTCCCGACGTCAGGAAGGTCATGAGGCCGAGCAGGTCGTATGCCGCGGTGATGAGCTGATCGAGGCCGGTCATCGTGAGTCCCAGGGCATCGAGGTAATCCTTCACTTCGCCGGGCGGAAGCGACGCGAGCTCCTCCTCGAGCTTGATGCAGAGCGGGATCTGCCGGTCCTCCGGCACGCCCTCGATGCGGTACCCCGCCTTGAGCTGGGCCTCGTCGACGTTCACGACGTACAGCAGGGGCTTCATCGTGAGCAGCTGGAGCTCCTTGACCGCCTTCCGTTCGTCCTCGTTCAGGTCGGCCGTCCTGGCTTGGCGGCCGTCGGACAGGACCTGATGGACCTTCTCGACCGCCTCGAGCGCGATCTTCATGTCGCGGTCGATCCCGCTCTTGGCCTGCTTGCGGAGGTTGTCGAGCCGCTTTTCGACGACCGCGAGGTCCGCGTAGGCGAGTTCGAGGTTGATCGTCTCGATGTCGGAAACGGGGTCGATCTTGCCGGAGACATGGACGATGTCCTTGTTGTCGAACGCGCGGACGACCTCCACGATGGCGTCGACCTCGCGGATATGCGACAGGAATTTGTTGCCCAGGCCCTCGCCCTTCGACGCGCCGGCGACGAGGCCGGCGATATCGACGAATTCAACGGCCGCCGGAACGACCTTGTCGGATTCCGAGACCTTCGCAAGCGCGTCGAGCCGCGGGTCGGGAACCGCAACGATGCCCACGTTCGGCTCGATGGTGCAGAACGGGTAATTCGCGCAGTCGACCTGTTTTTTGGTGATGGCCTTGAAGAGCGTGGACTTCCCGACGTTCGGGAGGCCGACGATGCCGACTTTGAGGGACATGGGGGTGGGGAGTATTCAGTACGCGGTAATCAGTACGCGATACGCGCGTACGAACCGCAGCGTATGTCAAAAAGCTTCCTTCGTAAAGCGTGCGCATCTCAAAAAACTACGCACGTAAAAACGCCAGTCGTGCTGGCGTTCTTGCGTGGTGGACCGCAAGGGGATCGAACCCTTCACCTCTTCCATGCCATGGAAGCGCTCTACCAAATGAGCTAGCGGCCCATGCGATGGACTTCAAAATACCGCGGCGCCCGCATGATGTCAACGCGCACCTCGGTACCTGGTACTTTTTCTATCAAAGGTACCAGGTACCT
>JAVHQX010000162.1:0-1972 GCA_036171355.1 Patescibacteria group bacterium
ATCGGAAGGCCGGCCGAGGGTTTCGGCGCGCCGCCGAAGGGTGCGCGGGGCCCCGCCGACGTGGCGAAGAACGAAGCGGGTGAATGGGAAACGACCTTCGCGCTGTCCTGACTTCGCATGCATGCCTATGCCGTTCGCCGATCGTGAAGACGCCGGGCGGCGGCTGGCGGAACGGCTTCGGCGGTTGAAGGGCAAACCCGGCGCGATCGTCATCGCGCTGCCTCGCGGGGGCGTGGTCGTCGGCCGCGAGGTCGCCGACGCGCTCCGGCTTCCTCTCGACATCGTCGTTCCGCGGAAGATCGGCGCGGAGGCTGATCCGGAATACGCGATCGGTGCCGTGACGGAGGAAGGCGACGCGGTCTGGAACGAGCGCGAACGGCGCATCGCGGACAAGGCGTATCTGGACGCGGCGATCGAGGCCGAGCGGGCGGAGGCCCGCCGCCGCCTCGAGACGTACCGCGCAGGCATGCCGCCGCGCGACATCCGCGGCAAGGCCGTGCTCATCGTCGATGACGGCGTCGCGACCGGCAACACCATGCGCGCGGCCATCGCCACCGTGAAACGCGGCGGCGCGGTCAGGGTCATGGTCGCGGTGCCGGTCTGCCCGCCGGATTCGCTCGCCGTCCTGAAGGCAGAGGTCGACGAGGTCGTGGCCCTCGAGATTCCCGACATGTTCGGCTCCATCGGCGCCTATTACGAAGCGTTTCCCCAAACCGACGACGCGACGGTCATCCGCCTTCTGCGTCGTCCATGACATCTATGCGTTGCTACACGCTCCCCGAGCCCACCTTCGCCGAACAGAAGATCGTGTCCGCGGTCTCCGGGCGTACGCCGGCATCGGCGCAATGGAAGGTTTTTCCGAGCGGCGAGATATTCCTGCACGCCGAGCCTGCCGTCGGCACCGTGGCGCTGGTCGGCAGGACCGCGCCGCCCTCGGATGATTTCTTCCGGACGGCGCTTTTGGCCGATACGCTGCATCGTTCGGGCGCGGAAAGCATCATCGCGGCGGTGCCGTACCTCGGCTACGCCAGGCAGGACCGCCAGGATTCCCGGGGCGATGCGTTGTCGTCCTCGTTCGTCGCCGCGCAGCTCGCGGCTGCCGGCGTGACGCGCATCGTCACCGTCGACGTCCACAGCGACCGCACGCGGGAATCGTGCCCTGTCGCGATGACCGACGTGAGTCCCGTGCCGGACATGGCCGTGGCGGTCCAGCTGGCGCTCGGGGGCAAGGACTACACCATCGTCTCTCCCGACTTCGGGGCGCGCCATCGCGCCGAGGCGCTCGCCGCAGTGCTCGGCCACCGCGAACCGGCCTGGGTCGAGAAGCGGCGCGATCCCTCGACGGGCGCCGTCTCGCTCGTCGACGTCCACGGCGACCTCCGGGGCGACGTCGCCGTCATCGTCGACGACATCCTCGACACCGGCGGCACCGTCGAGCTCGCGGTCAAGATGCTCCGCGTGAAGCGTTTCAAGTCCATCTACCTCTGCATCACGCACCCGGTGTTCGCGAAGGGCGCCGTGGCGCGCATCCGCCGCCTCGGCATCCCGAAGATCTTCGTCTCGAACACCATCCCGCTGCGCGCGGACGCGGCCGCGCTGCCCGGCATGAAGGTCGTGGACGTCACGCCGCTCGCGGCCGCGGCGGTGCTCGAGCACGAGAAACCTGCGCGCGCCGGCAAGCGGTGACCTATGGGCCGCGGCGACGAAAAGCGGAAGAGCGGCGACCCCGGGGACCTGAAAGGCCTCAAGGACGAGTTCGCCACGACGATGAGAGATCTGAAACGCCGGCGGCGCGCCGCCATCGAAAAAGCGGAAAAGGCGATTGACGCGCGGAAGGCCGCGAAGCCGAGGAAGACGATTGATGACCTCGCGAAGTGATATGGAGATACCGAGGGAAACGCCCGAAGCCGCGCCTTCCGAGCGCGAGAAGCCGGCCGCCGAAAGCCAGGAAATCGCGCCGGAAGCCGTCGAC
>JAVHQX010000163.1:0-1956 GCA_036171355.1 Patescibacteria group bacterium
ATCGAGCCGCTCGACTGCGTGGAACCGTAGGAGACCGACGTGCCGTAATCGACGAACGACGTCGCGTTCTCGTCCGTCGTCCAGGTGATGGTCGCGCCGGTCGTGGTGATGGACGTCGCCGTCACGGCGGAGATCGCCGGCGCGGTGACATCCAGGGTGTTGAACGTCTGATCGGTGGACGACGCCTCGTTCGCGGACGCGTCGGCCGAGCGTACGCGGAAATGGTAGGTCGTCTGCGACGTGAGGCCGGTGAGGTTCACCGAGTGGCTGGTCTGCAGCGGCGTGGGCGTACCGGCGGCGCTGCCGTAGCCGGCGGTCAGGCCGTAATCGACGAAGTTCGAACCCGGCTCGTTCGTCGTCCATGAGACGGTGGCCGACGCGCCGGTGATGGCGGTCACCATGATGGCGGAGATGACCGGGGCGGTCACGTCGAGGGTCGCGAAGGTCTGGTCGCCCGACGCGGCCGCGTTCGACGCGGCGTCCGCCGAGCGCACGCGGAAATGGTACGTCGTCTGCGACGTGAGCCCGGTGAGGTTCACCGAATGGCTCGTGACGAGCGTGGCGCCGCCCGCGGTGCTTCCGTAGCCGGCGGTCAGGCCGTAGTCGACGAAGGACGTCGCGTTCTCGTCGGTGGTCCAGGTGACGGTCGCCGAAGTGCCCGTGATGGAGATGACGGTGATGCTCGAGATGACCGGCGGCGTGGCGTCGAGGGTCGTGAACGTCGCGTCCGTGGTGAACGACTCGTTCGCGGACGCGTCGCCGGAGCGGACGCGGTAATGGTACAGGGTGTTCGAGCTGAGGCCGGAGAGCGTGACGGAGTGGCTCGTGACGAGCGAACCGTTGCCGGAGGTGTTGCCGTACGGCGGCCCGGCGGTCGTGGCGTAGTCGACGAAGGACGTCGCGTTCTCGTTGGTCGTCCAGGTGATGGTCGCCCCGCTGGTCGTGATGCCCGAAACGACCACGCTCGAGATGACCGGCGGCGTGATGTCGAGGGTGGTGAACGTGCCGTCGGACGAGCAGGCGTTGTTGTTGGAGCCGTCCTTGGAACAGACCTGATAATGGTACAACGTCCCTTCGGTGAGCCCGGTGAGGCCCATCGAGTGGCTCGAGACGAGCGAGGCGCTCGTGACCTGCGAACCGTACGCGGCGGTCAGGCCGTAATTGACGGTCGAGTCGGCGTTTTCGTTGGTGACCCAGTTCCCTGTGGCGGCCGTGCCCGTGATGCCGGTGACCGTGATGCCCGAGATGACCGGCGGCGTGACGTCCCCGCCTCCACCGCCGCCGCCTCCGCCGCCCGGGACGGTGGCAGAGATGCTCACGTTCGGATCATCCACGATGCTGACGGCGATGCCGCAGGCGTCGCCCGCCGTCTGGCAGTCCCCGGCGCCATCGGTGATCTGCATCGTATACGAACCGGCGACCGAGGGGTTCGTGAACGTGCCGCCGGGCGACTGGCCGCTGATGGTGAACGTCACGAAGGCGTTCGTGGCGCTCGCGGTGAACGCCGCGCCGCAAGGGATGACGCGGAAGACGAGGCCGGTCGTATCGATGGCCACGCCGACGTTATTCGCGCCGTTGGTACAGGAGACGGTCGATGTCCCGACTCCGGCGCTCACCGCGTCGATCGTGCGGGCGACGCCGTCGGAGAAGGCGAAATCGGTCGTGGCCCAGACGCCGCCCTGGGTGAAGGCGCTCGTTTCAGGGAAATCGACGGCGATCTGCTCGCCGCTGGCGAAGGTGTTGCTGCCCGAGAGATTGAACGTGATGTTGTGCGTGGAGGTCCCCGAGGTCGCCTGATTCGACATCGTATCCTTCCGATTCTGCAGGGAGGCGGCCCGGATATGCAGCACCATCGCGGTCAGCGCGATGATGGCAAACAAAGCCAAACCCATGCCGGCATTCAGCCGGTAGAGCTCCTTTTTAAGTCCGAACGGGTATGATTTTTGTTTTTGCTCT
>JAVHQX010000164.1:0-1939 GCA_036171355.1 Patescibacteria group bacterium
CTCATGATGCGGCGAAATGAGAAAGCGTGTCTAGTATATGGGGTCCACTCCAGTCCGTCGATATCCGACCCGTTGATCTTTAAAAGAAACTCTGGGATCGTTGATCCGAAATATGGGTGCAACGCATTCCTACACAATTACCGTCGATAACAATAAGACGGAAAAGGAGGGACTGGACTATCTCCTGTCTGCCGATTCCCGTTTTATCAATCCAAGCAAGGCGAGCAGAGCCCTAATTCTTGAAACGCTCGGTCTCGAAAAGAAATTTTCGCGGGCCTTTGATCTCCTGATCATTGAGGGGCATACGAATAATGAACGCGATGTACCGCTACAAAAACCTGCTAACATTACTCTTGTCGAGCTCAAAACAACCAAAAAGAAGCTACCGGATAACCCGAAGGGATTCTTTTTTGGAGCGACCGAAAATGAATTTACGTTAGCCAGAAAACTCGGCGACAATTACAAGTTTTGTTTTGTAAGCTTGCATAAGGAAAGCCGATCTCATGCATTGCTCACACTGTCAGAACTCGAGCGACGTATCACGACAAAACGCGTGCAATATCAAATTAACCTCGGAAATTAAAAAACCGCCCTCACGGGGCAGTTTTTTAATTCACTCACTTCGTTGCTCCCTCCAAACACCCCCTCAACTCCCCCATCATCGTCCACCCGCACTTCCCATCCGCCTGACGCTCGCACGTCGCGGATTTGTAGCAGGCGTACTCGGCGCGGTATTCGCAGGTGGTGATGACGTTCTCGTCGCTGCAGATCTGGCTGCTGCAGCCCGTCGGATGACAGTCGCCCTTGAGGGTTTCGCCGGGCGGGACCACCGGCGTCGGCGACGGTTCGGGCGACGGCGCGGGCCCGGGCACGACGGGGACGCTCGGCGGCTGCGGCGCGGGGCTCACGTTGCCGATGTTCAGGTCGGCATACGCCAAGAGAAACGTCGCACCGACGATGAACGCCGTGACGCCGAGCGCGAGGTGGTGCCAGTGGATGCGGTGATGGAAGAGATGCATAAACGGCGCCCCGTCTCGGGGCGCCGTTATAGTACCATTTTCACCGCAATTTTCTGGATTCCGGCTTTCGTCGGAATGACGATTATGGAATTCCTTGCGGAAGACTCGCCTTCCTTACGCGAGGCCGGGCGTCGCCATGCGACGCCTCCGCGGGCCGAGCGCATGGCTGTATACATTTCTGGGGTTGGTTCACGCCACGGCGTCCGCGATGGGTGCGCCGCAAGGCGACCGTTTCGAGGTCGCCGGCGGCGTACCCGGAGCAGGACGCCGCGATCGTTTCTGGATCCCGGCTCGCGGGCCGGGATGACAGTCGTTGTTTTCTGGGCCCCGGGTCCTGGCCCGGGGTGACAGCCCTAGAGCGCCCCGAGATCGACCGTCGTATCAATGCGCACATGCGCCACGAAATCCGGGATGTGGCTGACCATGATCATCGCGCCCTGGTACGCGTCGATGGCCTGGGCGATGACCGGCAGATGGCGGAAGTTGATGTGGTTGGTGGGCTCGTCGAGGATCAGGAGGCCGGGGCGCATGAGCACCAGGCGCGTGAAGGCCAAAAGGCCCTTCTGTCCCTCGGAGAGCATCTTGATCTCGCTCGCGAGCGCCTTGCCGTCGAGCAGGAACCCGGCCGCGATCGAGCGGAGCTTCTGTTCGTCCTTCTCGAGCATGGCGTCGTACAGGCAGTCGTAGGCCTTCTGTTCGAAGTCGAGCATGCCGAAGTCCTGGCGGTAGTAGCCGACGCGCACGTCCTTGCCGATGGTCACGCCGTCGGCGAGCCGCGCGTAGATCTTCTCGAGGAAGGTGCTCTTGCCGATGCCGTTCGGGCCGGCGAGCAGCATGTGCGTGTCCTTACGGAGCTCGATGTCCGTCTCCTTCACGACCGGCTCCCCTTCCTTCACGATGCCAATCTTCTTGATGGTCAG
>JAVHQX010000165.1:0-1937 GCA_036171355.1 Patescibacteria group bacterium
CTCCCAGGCGTCCGACGGCGTCGCGAGGCGATGCCGTATGCCGGTCGCCGGGTCGACGTACCAGGCGGCGCCGATGAGATCGTCAGGCGCGAGCACGAGGCCCGCTTCAGCCTTGGCATACCCGGCGTCGTCGGCAGGCTTGGCCGGATCGTCCGACAGCCTGCTGATGTTGGCGAACGAGACGTACACCGCGCGGTCCTTCAGGCGCTCGAGCGCCTCGGCCGGACGGCCGAGGGACGCCCGCATGTGCGTCTGGGGGTTCACGTACCAGGCTTCGCCGTGCGAGGAGACGTCCAGAAGGATCTTGCCGGATTCCGCCTCGGCGGGCGACGCCGCGAGCGAGGGGTTCGGAAGGAAGCAGGCGAACGCGGCCGCGATGATCGCGAGACCGATATGTTTCTTCATGTCCCTTCGGGTTAATTGTGAAAGAGGCCGGCGTACCCGGCTGAGCCGGGACCGCCGGACGCGGTTTCCTCTTATCACCGCGTACCCGCACCGTCAATCTTTGACACGGGCGGTCCGCGCCGATAGCCTCCTCCCATCCCGCGAAAGGCGCGGAAAGGTCTTTGCGCCTCCAACCAAGAAAAATGATCGATGACTGACGACATGCTGACAGAATGGATGCGGGCGGCGGCCGCCCAACTCGGGCCGGACGCCGTCCGCATCTGCACGGGCGCCGATGACGAACGCGACGAACTGGCCGGACGCATGCTCGCGGACGGATCGCTCGTCGCGCTCGACCAGGCCCGTTACCCGGGTTGTTCCTTGCACCGTTCGGACCCGAGCGACGTCGCCCGGACCGAGCAGCGCACCTTCATTTGCTCAGTTTCGGAAGCCGATGCCGGCCCCTCGAATAACTGGATGAGCCCCGACCGCTCTTTGGGCGAGGTCTGGCCGCTTTTCTCGGGCTGCATGAATGGCAGGATGATGTTCGTCGTCCCCTACCTGCTCGGCCCCGAGGGGTCGCCGCACGGCAGGGTCGGCGTCGAAATCACCGACAGTCCGTACGTGGTCCTGAACCTCATGCGCATGACGCGCGTGGGACGGGCCGCGCTCGACCGCATCGCCGCCGGAAAAAGCTTCGTCCGCGGCGCGCATTCCGTCGGGACGCTCGATCCTGCGAAGCGGTTCATCTGCCATTTCCCGGAACGCCGGGAGGTCTGGAACATCAACTCCGGCTACGGGGGCAACGCGCTCCTGCCGAAGAAGTGCCACGCGCTGCGCATCGCGACCGCGCAGACGCGCGACGAAGGATGGATGGCGGAACACATGGCGGTCATCGGCCTCACCTGCCCGGACGGCGCGACCCGCTGGATCGCCGCCGCGTTCCCCAGCAGCTGCGGCAAGACGAATCTGGCCATGCTCGAACCGGCGCTCAAGAAGAAGGGCTCCCGCGTCGAGACGCTCGGCGACGACATCGCCTGGCTGCACGTCGGCGGCGACGGGCGGCTGCGGGCGATCAATCCCGAGGCCGGCATGTTCGGCGTCCTGAAGGACACGAGCATGGGCACGAACCCGAACGCCATGCGGATGCTCGACCGCGACGTGATCTTCACGAACGCGGCGCTCGCGCCCGACGGCTCTCCCTGGCGGGAAGGCTGCGGCGCTCCCCCGCCTCCGGGCCTCGTCGCCTGGGACGGGACGCCGTGGTCGCCGGAGCAGGGACGGAAGGCCGCACATCCCAACGCGCGGTTCACCGCCTCCGCGACGCGCTGCGGGACGGTGGGAGCGGCGATCGACGCGCCGCAGGGCGTGCCGATCTCCGCGATCGTCTTCGGCGGACGCCGCGCCAAGGCCGCGCCGCTCGTCTGCCAGTCGTTCGGCTGGAACCACGGCGTGTACGTCGGCGCCACGATGGTCTCCGAGACCACCTCGGCCGCCAACGGTCCGCTCGGCCTGCCGAGCGCGCTGCACCGCTACGAAGGCAACAAGACGGT
>JAVHQX010000166.1:0-1937 GCA_036171355.1 Patescibacteria group bacterium
GGAAATACCTTCTGTAATTCTATGCCGTTCGTCTCGTTCTACCGCGTCATCAAGTTCGCCTTCCAGAATTTCTTCCGGAACGCCTGGCTGTCCGTCGCCACGGTGAGCGTCCTCGTGCTCACGCTCGTGTCGGTCAACCTGCTGGTCGTGATGAACGTCCTCGGCAAGGTCGCGCTCACGACCGTCCGCTCGAAGATCGACGTGAGCGTCCATTTCCGCCCCGACGTCGAGGACAGCCGCGTGCAGACGGCGAAGATCTTCCTGCTGTCGCTCCCGGAAGTGAAGGACGTCCAGTACATCTCTCCCGGAGAGGCGCTCCAGAAGTTCAATGAGGATTACAAGGAGGACGCCGGCGTCATCCAGTCGCTCGGCGAGGTGGGGGAGAATCCCTTCGGCGCGACGCTCGTCGTCCAGGCGCGCAACCTCGAGGATTACCCGAAGATCATGGGCGCGCTCGCGGACCCTCTGTACGCGAGCATCATCGAGGCGAAGGATTACGACGACCGGCAGACGATGATCCAGCGCGTCGAGGCGGTCTCCAAGAAGCTCGAACTGTTCGCCATCGCCGTCTCCGGCATCTTCGGCTTCATCACGCTGCTCATCGTCTGGAACACCATCCGCGTGTCCATCTACACGCGCAAGGAGGAAATCGGCATCATGCGCCTCGTCGGCGCGTCCGACGGCTTCATCCGCGCGCCGTTTTACGCGGAGGCGCTGCTCTGGAGCCTTCTGTCGCTCACGCTCTGCGCCGCGTTCGTGTGGCCCGCCGTGCGGTTCGCCCAGCCGTTCCTGCAGTCGTTCTTCGGCACGGGCGCCGTCGATCTCGTCGGCTTTTACACCGCCAATCTCCCGCTCATCATCGGCTGCCAGCTGGGCGCGGTCGCGCTCATGGGCCTCGTGACGACCAAGATGGCCACCGCGAAGTACCTGAAGGTCTGAACCCGCATGCGCACGTGGAAGAAAAAAAAGAAGAAGTCCGCGCTCGCGCCGTCGTTCATCGCGGCCGTCGGCCTCGTCGTGACGGCGCTTATCGCGGCGCTCGTCCTCCAGCGCACGCTCCCGCGGCGCGAGGCGGTCGCCGACCGGCTGCCGCCGCCGGAGTTCGCGAGCCTTCTCCCCGCAGGCGCGGAAGCGGCGGCCGGAGGCGCCCTTGAGATTCCCGACCTTCCGCAGTCCTCGTACGCGGTCGGCTTCAAGGCGCAGGACGGAAACATCGCCGTCGCCCTGATCGCCTGGGACAAGCAGCAGAGCCGTTACGTCCTCGCCTCGACGCTGGTCCTCGACGCGGGAGGCGCCCGCCTGGAGAGCGTGCCGACGCTGACGCTCATGATGCTGGGGCGCGGCGCGCCGGTCGCGATCGTCGCGAAGGGTTCCGCCGGAGCGTATACCGACGGCGTTTTCATCATCATGCGGCAAGGCGGCAAGCTCCGTTTCATCGCCAAGCAGGACAAGGACGGCAAGGCGGGCGTCGCATTCTTCCTCTCCGGCGCGTCCGTCAAGCACAGCGAGCAGGTCGATTTCGGCGACGTGGACGGCGACGGCACCAAGGACGCCGTCGTGACGCAGAGTGACGTGGACGATCGCGGCGTGAAGCATGAGACGGTCTCCGCGTACATGCTCAAGGAGAACGTCTTCACCTACGACCAGGAACTCTCCCGTTTGTTCACGCTGAGCAAAAGCGTGTTCCCCGAGCCGCCCGTTCCTTCGACCATTCCTTGACCGGCGGTCAGGACGTCCGTATGCTGCGGGGCAGCCTGCATGCGCGGATTGCCGCCAGCGCCGCCGCAGGAGCGGCGGAGCGTGCCGCCGGACGAAGGACGAGCGACATTCGGGGATCGTCTAATGGTAGGACAGCAGCCTTTGAAGCTGCGTATCCTGGTTCGAATCCAGGTCCCCGAGCCAACGAAAAACGACCGCCGCGGCGGCCGTCGTTTTCA
>JAVHQX010000167.1:0-1927 GCA_036171355.1 Patescibacteria group bacterium
TCCTTGGTCGGCGGCTGCCGACCAGGTCGCCGGCGGCATGCCCGGCGGGGCCGGCATGATCTTGTCGGACGAAAAAAATTCGCGCTACGCGCGGAACGTCCAGGTCTTCTGCAGCGTGAAGTTCCAGAAGAGCACGATGGCGGTCGCGATCAGCTTCGCGGCGATGTCGCGGAGGCCCGCCTGCGTGAGGAGATGCAGGATGGTGTCGTTCCACAGGAGGCCGCCGACCGCGATGGCGAGGAATTTCGGCGCTCGCCGCCGCCAACCCGACGCGTCCTGCCGGAACGTCCAGAAATTATTGAGGATGAAGCTCGACGTGACGCCGACGAGGAAGGAGACGGTCGCCGCGCCGACGATGTGCGCTCCCCAGAACGCGGATGACCGCGTGAGCGACAGGTACACGGCGAAATCGAGGACCGTGTTGAACGCCCCGACCGCAGCGAACTTCATGAACTGCGCCGCGTGGCGCCGCTGGACCGACAGGATGACGTCGATGATCTCCTTGCGCATGGGAAAGCCGTCACTCCGCGTCATTCGGCGATCGCCGACGAGACGCCGCCCTTGAACGACGATTCGAATGCCTGGAAACCCAGCGCGTACGCGTTGCCCGCCGCAACGGTCACGTTCGGCGCGGTCCCGCGGAGCGCCCCGAACGCGAGGCGCGACAGCGCGAGCCGCCGCGCGCCCTGGACGGCGAGCTCGGAGGGCCGGAAGGATGACGCGTCGAAGTCGCCTATCCTCCTTCCGTCAGCGGCATAGGCGGATGCGACGGCGCCCCCCTTGTCCGCCGCGCCGGCGACGACGTCGGCCTCCCCGTCGCGATCGGCGTCGGCCACGGCCAAGCTCTTCACCGGCGACGAGGCGGAGAACGCGTACTGCAACTTTCCCTTTCCGCTCCAGACCTTGACCTGCGTCCCGCCGGGAACGGCCGTCACGATCTCGGCCTTGCCGTCGCCGTCGATGTCGCCGACCGCCACGTTCACTCCGCCGCGCGCCTCCTGGTCGAACGCGAAGAAGCCGCCGATGGCCCGGCCGCTGGGCTCGAAGATGCGGACGTGCGGCCCGCCGCCCGGCCCGGCTCCCGTCACGATCTCGTCGCGGCCGTCGCCGTCGAGGTCCCCCGCCGCGACGCTCACGCCGCCGCGGAACCGCTCATCGTACGCGTAGAAGCCGCCGATGGCCCTGGTGTTGATGTCGAATATCCGGACTTGCGGCGCGCCGCCCGCCATCGCCCCGGCGACGATCGTCTTGCGCGTCGTGCCGTCGAAATCGGCGGTGGCGACGCTCACCCCGCCCTGGAATCCCGAAGGGAAGGCCAGGAACGAACGGATGAACGAACCGTCCGCCGTGAACAGCCGGATCTCGGGCGCGCGGCCGGGGCCGGGCGCCGCGATGACCAGGCGGCCCGCGCTCCCCTGCGGCAGGAGCGACGCGGTCGAAACGGGGTTGTCCGCCGGCTTATGGAGCGCGAGGACGCGCTGGACCGCCGCGGCGGCGTCGACGCGACCGCGGCCGAGCTTTCCGAAATAGCCGGGGTTCGCCGCGTCGATCTTCACCGCCGAGTCGGTCAGGATGTTCATGATCTGCTTCGGCGTGAGGTTGTAGTCGAGCGCGCGCAGGAGCGCGACCAGGCCCGAGACCTCCGCCGCGGCGAGCGACGTGCCGTTGAAGTACCCGCCGTACGCGGCGCCGAACTGCTTGCTCCCCGCGATGTGGAACTGCGTCGAGAGCATGTGGCTGCCCGGCGCGCTGATGTCGACGCAACCCGCGCCGTAATTGGAGAACGCCGGGAGCTTGTCGTTCTCGTCCGTCGCCGCGACGCCGTAGACGAAGTTCTCCGTCGAGTCCTGGTCGAAGCAGACGGGATACAACGGGCGCTTGTCGAGGTTCGTCGCGTCGCCGCCGTCCGGCGCGGTGCCCGCGGCCC
>JAVHQX010000168.1:0-1873 GCA_036171355.1 Patescibacteria group bacterium
GTCGGCCGCCGTCGTCGGCGTCGGCGTGTACGTCGCCGTCGCCTATCTCATGGGCAGCGAAGAGGCGCGCGACGCCGTGCGCATGTACCGCCGGAAGTTCGTCCCGGTCCCCGCCGCGTCGCAGCTCGCGCAGGAGGGGGAGACCATCATCGTGGAATGATATGGACATGCGCAATCTCCGTAATTTCTGCATCATCGCGCACATCGATCACGGCAAGTCCACGCTGGCCGACCGTCTTCTCGAGGTCACGCATACCGTCTCGCAGCGGGAGATGCGCAGCCAGCTTCTCGACCAGATGGACCTCGAACGGGAGCGCGGCATCACCATCAAGCTCCAGCCCGTGCGCATGGATTACACGTCGCGCGACGGGCGGCAGTTCGTGCTGAACCTCATCGATACGCCGGGGCACGTGGACTTCACGTACGAGGTTTCCCGTTCGCTCGCCGCCGTCGAGGGTGCCATCCTGCTCGTCGACGCGACGCAGGGCGTGCAGGCCCAGACCATCGGCAACCTGTATCTCGCGATCGAACAGGACCTCGCGATCATCCCGGTCGTCAACAAGATCGACCTCCCGAACGCGGATCCGGAGAAGGCGCGCGCCGAGCTCGTGCACCTCATCGGCTGCAAGCCGGAGGACGTCATCTTCGCCTCGGGCAAGACCGGCGCGGGCGTTTCCGAGATCCTCGAGGCCGTCGTCGCGCGCGTGCCGCCGCCCGCGGGCGAGCCGGATAAGCCGCTCCGCGCGCTCGTGTTCGATTCCGTCTACGATCCCTACAAGGGCGTCGTCGCGTTCGTGCGCGTCTTCGACGGCTCCATCGCCAGGGCGGAGAAGATGCGCCTCGCGGCGACCGGCATGACGAGCGACGTCATCGAGGTCGGCTGGTTCAAGCCGAAGTTCGCGCCGTCGGCGCGCGTCGGCGCGGGCGAGATCGGCTACGTCGTCACCGGCTTCAAGGAGATCGAGGGCTGCCGCGTCGGCGACACGGTGACCGTGCCCGACTTCAAGGAACGCGGCGTGCAGCCGCTCGAGGGCTACAAGGAAATCACGCCGATGGTTTTCGCGGGGCTGTTCTCCAAGGAGGGCGACGCCTTCGAGAAGCTGCGCGACGGCATGCTCAAGCTCAAGCTGAGCGACGCCGCGCTGTCGTTCGAGCCGGAGCATTCGTCCGCGCTCGGCTTCGGGTTCCGCTGCGGCTTCCTCGGCCTGCTCCACCTTGAGATCGTCCAGGAGCGCCTGCGGCGCGAGCACGCGCTCGACGTCATCGTGACATCGCCGTCCGTCGCGTACGAGGTGCAGAAGACCGACGGCTCGGCGTTCGTCGCCAAGAGCCCGACGGATCTGCCCGACCCGTCGTCCATCACGAGCATCGCCGAACCGTGGATGCGGGCGGACATCGTCGCGCCGCGCGACTACATCGGCAACATCATGGCGCTCGTGCAGGAGAAGCGCGGCATCTATCGCGACACCGAGTACCTGACCGCGTCGGGAGCCGAAGGCCGCGTCATCCTCCATTACGACGTCCCGTTGTCCTCCATCCTCGTGGATTTCTACGACAAGCTGAAGAGCGCGTCGTCCGGCTATGCGTCGCTCAACTACGAGTTCGCGGGCTACCGTCTGGCCGACGTGGTGCGCCTGGACATCCTCGTGGCGGAGGACCCCGTCGAGGCGTTCGCGACCATCGTCTACCGCGACGCCGCCGCCCGCGAAGGGCGCCGCATCTGCGAGCGCCTGAAGGAGACCCTGCCGCGCCAGCAATTCGAGGTGAAGATCCAGGCCGCCATCGGCAGCAAGATCGTCGCCTCGGAGCGCATCACCGCCTACCGCAAGGACGTGACCAACATCTCTGGAGGCGACTGGACACGGAAGATGAA
>JAVHQX010000169.1:0-8639 GCA_036171355.1 Patescibacteria group bacterium
TAAAGAAGTTCATGCTACTCCGGGCAGACGATACCGGGGCTGGGGAGGGGGTTGGTGCGGTCGGGGTTGCCGCCTGGACCGCGCCGCTCCCATTGCCGCCGCGAGCCAAGTTCACGCCCAGGGTGACCGCCTGACCGCTCGCATCCGTGACCGTACCGGGGCTGGCCGCCGCCGGTGCGCTCCCTGCCGGTAAAGCTGCGGGCAACGATCCCGCCACGTCCGTAAGTGCGTCTTTTTGCTGGTGTTTCATATGATTGTACCCCTTCATTGTAGCGTTCATTAAAACGTAACTGCAAGGGTCCGCACCGCCGGTTTTCGTGTTAACCATGACCGAACCTCGATGCTCCAGGCGTTCATTTCGGGGACTAGCCCCGGACCGAGCGCGAGCAAGTTCATGATGATTGTCTCTGGGGCTACCAACAAAAGGACCTCTCACCGAGAGGTCCTTTTGTATACCGAAGCCCCAAGGGGAGTCGAACGGGCAGCAGCGAGACAAGGTCCGACGTCCATCGGACCGCAGGAGAGCGCCGGTGGAGTGACGGGCGTCAGTCCACCGCTGCCCCGGGGTCGCGTCGCCTGACGCGACACAGCGGACGGGCGTAATGAAACGGAATATTCGCCCGTCCCACGCAAGGCGAGCGGCATTCGGCCGCGAGCCGCGGAACGACCATAAGAGGGGCTACCAAAAGGGCTACACTGACGACCTACGCGCAAACCCTCCCCCGCGGCAATCATCTTTGGGGCGCTCATCGTCCTCGCCGGATGGGCGCTCTTCGTCACCGCGTATCGGCCGCCGGCCGCGGCCGTCACGGAAGCGATCCGTCCTTCCTGACGTCCGGTCGGACGGTTCCCGCGCCGATGCGGGTCGCCACGCGCCACATCCGCATTCTTGCCGCACGCCGTCCCGACAAGCTACGCTATCCCCATGACGACGAAAAAATATTCGAAGGAAGATCTCTCCGAAGCGCTCCGCGCCATCGTCTCGCTGATAGGCAAGTTGGCGAAGGTGCAGAAGAAACTGCGCAAGGGGACGTCGCAGGCGACGCTCCTGAAAAATCGCCTGAAGGCGCTCCGCGTCGCGTCAGCGTTGATCAAATCTGCGATGAGGAAGCGCTGAACTCCGCGCCGCGGAAAAAAGAGGCCCGTTGAAACGGGTCTCTTTTCGTCATCCCCTCGGTCCTCATTTCCCGTTCCTGACGCGATGGTGGCAGCCGGCCCAGCAGCAGGGCCGTCGCATGCCGCCCCGCATCTTCGAGAACCCCTTCTTGATCCTGATCTCCCGCGTCTCGGCCTTCTTGGCGTCCTCGACCCAACAAATCCACTCGTTTCGCGCGAGCGGCGTGATGTCCTCCCAGATCGCGAGCACCTTCGGATCGGCCGCAAGGGCCTTGCGCAGATCCGCCGGCAGGTCGTGCACCGTTCCGGTGGCGATGGTTCTTTTCGTCATGCGGGGATTTTACCCCGGGCAGGAATCCGCGGGAAGGAGCGCCGAAAACGATGCCCTGCGGATTGACGGAAACCCGTTTTTCGCATAAAGCTTTGCCAGGCGTTCTTTCCTATGCGCACGGGAAAAAAATGAGAAAAAGCGAGCAGAACACGGTTGCCGCCTGCGCGGATGCGATGTTTCCTCCTGACGGACCCATCCCCGTTTCGGGGACCCAAGCCGGACTCGTCGCCTACGTCGACGCGTATCTCCGGGGCTTGCCTCGGTCGCAACGAGTCCTCGTCCGCCTACTGTTCCTGTTCATCCAACTGAGTCCGTTGCTCTTCGGTCCGCTTCGCTCGCGCTTCACCCGCCTGTCGCCCTCCGAGAGGATCCGCGCCTTCGGGGACATGGCCGCGAGCACGATCTACTTCCGCCGCATCGTCTTCCTGTCCATGCGGGCGATCATGACCATGGGATACTTCGCCTGCCCGCTCGTCGATTCGCTCATCATGCGACGACGCCACGATACGGTGTCATCGTGAGGGCGCTCGACGCGGCAGACGGGTCGCCGCACCAGGGCGTGAAAGTCTTCGCGGACTACGCCGCTCCGATATCGGCTTCCTGCGAAGCGCTCATCGTGGGCTCCGGCCCCGGCGGCGCGGTCGTCGCCAAGGAGCTGGCGGAAGCGGGCGTCGACGTCATCCTCCTCGAGGAAGGCCCGCCGTTCGGTGCAGCCGACTTCCGGCGTGACGCCGGAGCGTCGATGCGGCGCACGCTGCGCGGACACGGAACCAGGGTGGCGGCGGGCAACGCGTACATGCCGACCATGCAGGCCGTCGCGCTGGGCGGCGGCTCGCTCATCAATTCCGCCATCTGCGCGAGGACGCCGTCCTTCGCGTTCGAAAAGTGGCGGGAACGCACGGGCATCGCCCTCACGCGGGAAGCGCTCGATCCGCATTACGCGCGCGTCGAACGGTTCCTCGGCGTCGAACCGACGCCGCAAGACGCGCTCGGACTGCGCAACCTGCGTTTCAAGAAAGGCTGCGACGCCATCGGCATCTCGAGCGAGCCCACGCCTCGGAATGTCCGCGGTTGCAAAGGCTCTTCCGAATGCTTCACCGGCTGCCGCAACGGGGCCAAGCGCTCCACGGACGTGAACTACGTCCCTGCGGCGATCCGTGCGGGCGCCCGCGTCTACACGAGCGTGCGCGCCGAACATCTGCTGCATGACGGCGGCGTCGTGCGCGGCATCCGCGGCCGCGTCGTCGAACCGTTCACCGCGCGCGAAGGGCATGAGGTCGAGATCCGCGCCAAGATCGTCGTGCTCGCCGCCGGCTGCATGCAGACGCCGGTCATCCTGCTGAAAAGCGGGCTGGGCGGCCGATGGGTCGGCAACGAGCTCCAGTTCCACCCGGGACTGGCGATTATGGCCGTCTACGAGGAGACGATCGATCCCTGGGTCGGCGCGACGCAGGGATATCATTCGCTGCACTACATCGAGGAGGGCCTCAAGCTCGAGGTCCTCTGGGCGCCTCCGGCCATCCTGGCCACGCGCCTGCCCGGCATCGGGCATGAGTATCAGCGGAACCTCCTCAACTTCGACCGCATGGCGCCGTTCGACGTCATCGCGGCCGCAGACCGCTCCCGCGGCCGGGTGCGCGCATCGCGCTTCGGCTGGAATCCGCGCATCTCCTTCGACCTGCACGAGGAGGACATGGCGCGGCTCATGAAAGGCTTGGGCATCCTGTCGGACATCTGCTGGGCATCAGGCGCCATCGGCGTCCTGCCGGGCTTGAACGGCATCCCCGACATTCTGTCGTCGAAGGCCGAGGCCGAGATCCTCCGCGCCGCGAAGCCGAAGCCGAGCGATGCGATCATCGGCTCGAACCACGCCTTCGGCACGACGCGCATGTCGAGGCGTCCCGAAGACGGCGTGGTCGACGAGTACGGGCGGCACCACCGGGTGCGCAACCTGTACATCGCGGACACCGGCATCTTCGTCGGGAGCCCTGCGGTGAACCCGATGCTCACCTGCATGGCGCTCGCCGACCGTGTCGCGAAGGGCATCCTGGAAAGACGATAGTTCGATTCGCAAACGCCCGACCGTACGGTCGGGCTTTTTTCAAGGCAAACCCAGAATCGCGCCATTCATTTTTCGGCAGAGGAGCCTCCCTACGGGGGTTGACAAAGAGCAATTTTTCTGCTATATTGAGCCTAATCTGAACGATCGTTCCTCAACCCGAATGAAAGGAGGTCCATCATGGACTTCATCTACAACACCTGGTGGCTCTGGCTGCTCATCTTCCTCCCGCTCCTTGTCTTCCAGCCCCGCGACCAGCGGCCCCACGCGCTCCGTGAGAGCACCATGGCCGTCACCGGCTTCCTGTTCATCGCCTCCCTCATCCTCCACTTCTTCCCCCACATCTGACGCCATGGCGTCCCGCAAGCTCCTCCTCACCCTCGTGACGGAGGAGCTTTCATTTGATCGCGCACGCGCGAAATGAGGCAAAAAACGCGCCAATACGGCGCGTTCGCGAGCCACCCGGCAGACTTGACAAAAGACCTTTTTTGTGCTAATATTAGCGCAGCGTAAGGCTCTTTCACCCGAATCAAGGAGGTTCCGCAATGGATTTCATCGCCAGCTTCTGGTGGCTCTGGCTCGGCATCGTCGTCCTGTGCGTCCGCTACCCGGGCAAGATCAGGTTCGTCCGCCGCTTCGACAGCCTCATCGTCACCGCCTGCACCTTCCTCTTCATCGCCTCCCTCATCATCAACTACCTCCAGATGCCGTGACGTTCACGGCCTTCGAGCCCCTCCTCGCCCTCGCGACGGAGGGGCTTTCATTTCCAAAAAAAATGACCGGCGCCCATGCGCGTGCGGGCCGCCCGGCCGACACGCGCACCCGGCTTCCGCATGAAGGAAAAGACGGGGGCCGAAGCCCCCGTCTTTTCATTTAAGGAAGCCCTGCCTGCCGCGGCGCGTCTTGACTTCGACGCGACGACGCCGGACGAGGTCCTCGCGGCGATCGCCGCGCTCGCTCCCGGCGACCTCGTCGTGCTCATCCAGTCCATGAACTTCCGGCTGAGCGAGTTCCGTTTCCGCATCGAGCTGTTCCAGCGCGGCATCGCGGTCATCGAGCACGTCCATCTCGAGCGCGCGGATGACGAGCGGCAGATGGCGATCTACGTCGATTCCCTGGCATACGACCGCGAGTACTACGTCGGCACGGGCCGCAGGCTCAAGGGCGCGATCGACGCGGCCCGCACGATAGCCGTGCGCTGCGCGGGGACCGAGCTGATTTATGAGGGCGGGAGGAGGACGCCAAGCTGAACGTCGGCGACTGCGCGGGCATGAAGAACGTCGGCGGGACGTTCCCCATAGGCGAAGTCTTCAGCGAACCCAAGGATTTCGCTTGCGTGAACGGCGAGGCGCTGATTTTCGCGTTCGCAGGCGTCGACCACCTTGTCCAGATGCACGAACCGTTCACCATACGCGTCGAAGGCGGCCTGCTCGTCGCCCACGAAGGCCCGCCCGCGTTCCAGGCCGTCCTCGACCAGATCGGCGCCGAGGAGAAGTTGCTGGTGCGGGAATTCGGCATCGGCCTCAACCGCGCCATGGGCAAGGACCGCGTCCTCAAGGACATGACCGCCTTCGAGCGGCAGCGGGGGCTGCACCTGTCGCTCGGCGAGAAACACGACATCTACGCGAAGCCGGGGCTCTCCAAATCGAAGACGCATTTCCACGTCGACATCTTCGTCGACGTCGAACGCATCGAGATCGACGGCGTCCCGCTTGCGTTCTGACCGACGCGGAACGCCACAAAAAGAAAACGCCCCCTTAGAGGGCGTCAATGAGCGTCCGTCGTACCGGCAAGGAATTCCTGGAGCTCGCCGATGAGCGCGCCGGTCCGTTCGCACACGAGGGAGTGGCCCGCGTCCCGGAAGACGACGAGCTTCGCGTCCGGCATGAGCGCGTGGAGCCGCTTCACGCCGGCGTACATAGCGAAGCCGTCGTCGCGGTCCCCGACCATGAGGAGCACGGGCCGGCGGATGTCCGCCGCGATGTCGAACAGCGACGTGTCCATCTGGTCGGCGGCCAAGCCCCAGTACATGCGGACGAAGCCGGGACTCATCACCTCGTCGTAATAGGCAAACGCGCCGCGGACCGCCTCGTCCTTGCCCGGCCAGTCCTTGGCGTACCAATACCTCGACTGGATGCGGACCGAGATGAGGAAGGGCACGTAGCCGAAGTGCCGCGCGAACGCCGCCATGACCGGCTTGCGTTCCCATGCGCTGCCCGGCCCCCACGCCGCGACCGCCAGAAAACGATCGGGGTGCGCGGCGGCCGCGCGCAAGGCGAGATTTCCGCCCAAGCTGCCCCCGGCGATCACGCACCGATCGACGCCGACCGCGTCGAGGAACGCGATGATCGCGCGGTCGTAGAACGCGAGGTCGTACGTCCGGTCGGGCTTGTCCGAATAGCCGCTTCCGGGGAAGTCGAAGACGAGCACCCGATGACTGCCGCGAAGCGCCGCGGTGACGGCATCGTACTCTTCGATGCGCGAGGTGTGGCCGGGCACCAGGAGGACCGGAACGCCCGCACCCTCGTCGATGTAGCGGACGCGGATCCCGTCGATCCGGAGATTGCGCTGCACGAAAGGCGTCGTCTTGACGCGCATGGGCCTGGACGGGCCCTCGGAAGTACCGCCGCAGGGCGGCAGCGTGAGGATGCAGCCTGCGACGACGAGCAGCAAGGCGATGAATCTGGCACGACGCATGATCGACCTCGGTTGCCGGACGTACGGCAGTGCGAACCATTGCAAGGACCGTCCTCGAAAGAGGATATATATGTGTAACCCGCGCAGCGCCGGAAGTCAACCGTTCCGCGCCGGCAGCGCAATTTCAAGACGGGACGGGCGACGGAGGACGGAAGATGGAAGAAGGGAGAACGGGGGCTGGAACGGAATACCCGGTCCTCTCCGATCTCCGGTCTTCAGTCTCCATTCTTCGTACAGACCGGAGAACTCCTCCGAGGCGCGACGGACGAGCAGCGGGTCGTTCGCGAACGCCGCCTCGACGAGATCCTGCCGCGCTTTTCCGCGGCCGCGCAGGCGCCCCAGAGCGCCTTGACCTCGGGCCAGGCGACATAGAGCGGCAGGAACTCCGGCATCAGCTTCAGGACGAAGACGCCGGCGCCTTCCGCGAAGGCCGCGAGCGTCTGATGCGTCCGCCAGTACGTGCTGACGTAAAAGGCCGTGAAGCCCCGGCCGCGCAGCTGGCGCCGGCCGACCTCGCGCGCGAGCGCGCAGCCCATCGGGCCGATCATGGCGGGAACGGGCCCGTCCTTGATCGAATGGCGTCTGAACTCGATTTCCATGACCGCTCCTCTCGAAACGAAAAAGGACGAAGGTGCGACCTGTACCACGGCCGCGCGCCTCCGTCCACCGGCGCGGCGCTCACTCCGTCCGCAGGAGGAACCTCGCCGACGAGCCCTTCCCGCGCCCCTCCGACTCGAGGACGAGCGACGAGCCGTGGGCGTCCAGGATGTTCTTGACGATGTAGAGTCCGAGGCCGGAACCGCCGGTATCGAGGCGGACCGCTTCCATGCCCCGCTTGAACACGTCGGCCACCTGGTTCTTCTCCTCCTGCGTGAGCCCGATGCCGGTGTCGCGGACGCAGACGGACACGCTGTCGCCGTGCGAGATCGCGGAAACGGTCACGCTGCCCGCCTCGGTGTATTTGATGGCGTTATCGACGAGGTTCGCGAGCACGTGCATGATCTTTCCTTCGTCGCACGTGACCTCCGGGAGTTTGCGCGGCACTTCGACGTTCAACGCCAGGCCCTTCTTGAACGCCGCGGGACGGAGCTCCTCGACCACCCGCGTGATCATGGGGCCGACCGCGGTCTCGTTCTTGAACAGTTCCAGCTTCCCGAGCTGGATCTTCGCGGCGTCGAGGAACGTGTCGATGGTCTCCGAAAGCCTGTTCAACACGAGGACGTTCGTCGAAAGCACCTCGCTCTGCTTGGGCAGGACCGCCCCGAAATCGCCCGCGCACATCATCTGGAGGTACATCCGGACGCCGGAGATCGGCGAACGCAGCTGGTGGGACGCGAGCGACACGAAGCGCGTCTTCATCTTGTCGGCCTTCATGAGCTCCTCGTTCAGCTTGAAGGTCTGCTCGCTCATGACCTCGACCTGCCGCGCGTGCCGGACCTGCGACAGCAGCGTGCGCGTCGAAAGGCCGACGTAGCAGGCGAGGATGACGATCATGGTGATGCGGAGCGCGGGGTCGATCGTCGTCTCGGTCACCACGATGTTGAAGATGATCACGAAGAGCAGGAACATGACGAAAAGCTGCGGCCCGAGCATCCGGAGTTCCACGAGGAAGCTCCGTTGGAGGATCGCCGACGCCATGAAGAACATGCCGATCACGAGGCCGACGTTGGCGATGAGCAGCGCGTCAGGGACCTTCGTGAACGTCGTGCCGTAGAGCAGGCCGAAGATCGAATTGAAGGCGACGATGGCGCCGACGAGCACGAACAGAAGCTTCTGGCGGTCCTTGGCGTCGGGTTGATGCGACACGGAGAACAGCACGGCCAGCGCGATGACCAGCAGGATGGCGAAGTGCGCCGCGAACACGAGGCGGCCGAGGCCCAGCTCCGGGAGCCCGTTCCTGCCGAGCGCCACAAGCGATTTCGAAAAGAACGCCAAGGCGAAGAGAACGCCCTGCGGCGCGACGATCAGCGCCTGGAGCGGCAGGGGTATCCGGCGCTTCATGCGGAACGCCAAGCTGAAGATGAGGAACAGCGTGGGGATGAATGAGCCCACGAAGAAGATCATCCTCAGCCAGAACATCTTGGTTTCGTACTCATCGCTGTTCCGCCACAGCACCAGCGAGAACGTCCAGGCCGAGACCGCGAGCAGCATGGTGCCGAAGGCGATGTGCTTTTGATCCGTCCTTTTGTCGAAGTACGCCCAAATACCGAGGGCCAGGGTCAGGATGGCCGTGAGCGTCGTGTTGTGCGAGATAATGAGGCTCGAAAGACTCATATCGCTGACGATAATCCCCCCTCTTTCATTTAATTTTAGCAGAAAAACCCCGCCATGACAACGCGGGTGCGATAAAAAAGACCGCGGGCATGGTGCCTGTGGTCCGAAGCCGTCCGTCATCGGCGGCCGGCGAAGTACTGCCGCATGACGTCCTCGTGGAGG
>JAVHQX010000170.1:0-730 GCA_036171355.1 Patescibacteria group bacterium
CGGCAAGACCATCCTCAAGAACGCCATGATCGGCCTTATCCTCGTCTTCACGGCGGGCTACCTCATCGATTACGGCGTCAAGGCGCTCACTAACGGGCGCGCAATCACGGTCGACGCGAAACGCCCGTACGAATGCAATAACGGCCACGGCACGTACGCGATAGTGGAGGGCCGGGGCCAGGTCTGCCAGACGCCGTGCCTGGCGATGCGCCCCTTGTATGATTGCGTGCCGGCCGGAACCGGATCGGTCTGCAACGTGGATTACCTCTGCCCTAACAACACCCAGTGCTGCCTCGTCATGGATAAGCAGGAAACTCCCGCGGCGACGGAAAAGGGGGTGCCTATCGAATCCGGCGGCGCGCACTGACGGCCGTTAACCCAGACCTCCATGTCGAATCCCAACCTTGGAAAGTCCTCAATCTCCGCGCGGGGCGCCGTCCGGATCATTGCGTTCGCGTTCTTGGCCGCCTTCCTGGCCGCCGGCGCCCGGCCCGCACTGGCGGTCGACTGGGTCAGATGCGCCGGCAAGTGCTATGAGTCGAAAGCTGCCTACATACGCGCCGTCCATCCCGTCGTCGACGAGCTCGGCAGCGGCGGCAGCGTCCTCGCCGGCGGCCTCGGCACCCTCTTCACCCGCGGCGCCGGCCGCGTCGTCGGCGGCGTCATCGGCCTCGCCAAATGTACGAGCGATCCGACTTGCGCGCCCTCGGGCGCGGCCGAGGGCGCGCCC
>JAVHQX010000170.1:740-1865 GCA_036171355.1 Patescibacteria group bacterium
ATCCGACTTGCGCGGTACCGACGCCGTCGGCGACCAGCCCGGCCGCGCCCGGCCAACACACCAAGCTCGTGAATCCGCTCGGGGAAGACGTTACGATCGAGGCGCTCGCCGGACGCGCCATTCGCGGCTTCATCGGCCTTTCCGGATCGTTCGCCCTGCTCATGTTCGTCTACGGCGGTTTCATGTGGGTGACGTCTGCCGGCAGCGCCGAGAAGGTCAAGAAGGGCAAACAGATTTTCACCTACGCGGTCATCGGCTTGATCGTCATATTCGGCGCCTACGCCTTCCTCACGACCTTCATCAATGCCCTCGACAGCCCGCCCCCGACGGAAGATGGATTCCGTAGCCTTCATTACTAGCCACCGTAGGCACCTCTTGGCCGCCCTCACTATGCGCCGCTCCATGATCCATCACGCGTCTTCATCGTTTCGTTCGCTCGGCGACCGCGCGACGGAGACCTCCGTCCGTGCGCTTCCCTTCCTGATCGCGGCGACTCTCGCCGCTCCGCAGGCGGTCCTGGCCTTCACCACCAGCGAAGGCCTTCATCAGGCGGTCCTGCCCTTCTCCGGCGTCGACCCCCTTCATCCGCTGGGCGCGGTCTCCATCGAGGGCATCATCGGCCGCGTCATCACGGTCATTCTCGGCCTCCTGGGCTCGATTTCGCTCCTCATGTTCGTCTACGGCGGCATCACCTGGATGACTGCGCAGGGCAACGAGGAAAAGATCAAGAAGGCGAAGAATACCATCGTATATTCGATATTCGGACTCTTCATCGCCTTCGGCGCCTACGAGATACTCCGTGTCCTCTTCAATGAGGTCATCGGACCGGCGGCATTCACGAGCGCGGCGACGCAATGACGAACGGGCCTGACCTGCGAAAAACGCGCCGTCTCCAGCGAGACCGGCGCGTTTTCATTTATGGCGTTTTTACGGTAAAATATTCCCATCTGCTCATTGTGGATATCTTATTAATCAACGAAAGGAGGTGAAAGAATATGACTAAAAATACCCTTAAAAAGATCGCGATGGGCGCCATCACGGCCTCCGTCATCGCTCTGCCGATGGTGGCGATGGCCCAGGGCGTCGATCTCGGCCTCAATTACGCCACGGCCATCGGTCTCGGCA
>JAVHQX010000171.1:0-1851 GCA_036171355.1 Patescibacteria group bacterium
CTGCACTACTCCCAGGCTCCGACGAAGATTCATCTCGGCAAGAGCATCACGCGGGGCCTCGGCGCGGGCATGAATCCCGAAGTCGGCCGCGCCTCCGCGGAAGAGAGCCAGAACGAGATCCGCGACGCGCTGAAGGGCGCCGACATGGTGTTCATCACCTGCGGCCTCGGCGGCGGCACGGGCAGCGGCGCCGCGCCGGTCATCGCGGAGATCGCCAAGGACTGCGGCGCGCTCACGGTCGCGGTCGTCACCAAGCCGTTCGGCTTCGAGGGCGCGCAGCGCCGCGACATCGCCGAGAAGGCCTACGGCGAACTCGCGCAGCACGTCGACACCATCATCTCCATCCCGAACGACCGCGTGCTCCAGATCATCGACAAGAAGACCTCGCTTCTCGACGCCTTCGAGACCGTCGATGACGTCCTCCGCCAGGGCGTCCAGGGCATCTCCGAACTGATCACCGTCCCCGGGCTCATCAACGTCGACTTCGCGGACGTCCGCGCGATCATGAGCAGCACCGGTTCCGCCCTCATGGGCATCGGCCGCGCGACCGGCGAGAACAGGGCCGTGGAGGCCGCCAAGGCCGCCATCGCGAGCCCGCTCCTCGAGGTCTCCATCGACGGCGCGAAGGGCATCCTCTTCACCCTCACCGGCGGCGCCAACCTGTCCATGCATGAGGTGTCGGAGGCGGCCAAGATCATCACGGCCAACACCGATCCGAACGCCAAGGTCATCTTCGGCGCGGTCATCGACGAGAACCTCAAGGATGAACTGAAAGTCTGCGTCATCGCCACCGGGTTCGACGGGCAGGAGCGTCCGCTCGCGGGCGAGAAGAGGGGAGCCGATTCAGGGTACTACACGGCGAATCGCGCGGTGAAGAAAGCGGCCCCCGTCGCCGCGACCACGCAGTCCGCCAGGCCTTTCCCTTCGGTCCGTCCGAAGCCGGAACCGGCTCCGGCCGCGGCGCCCGCCGCCGAGGAACGTGAGGACGCCGGCGCGGGCATGTTCGTCCGCCGTTCCATGCCGGCGGCCCGTGAACCGCAGCCGCAGCTCGAAACCATCCACCGCGCCGCCCCGGTCGCCCCGGTCGCAGCCGTCGCCGGCGAAGAGGACCTCGAGATTCCCGCGTTCATCCGGCGGAAGATGATTTGAAACGTGAACAGTACCTAGTGGACAGCGGACAGTCGGCCGTTATCGGCGAGGGCGTCTTCGGTCGCCGTTGATAACTGAGAACTGACCCCTGTCCGCTTCTCGTATGCGCTGCCCCGTCTGCAATTTCGATGACACGAAGGTCGTGGATTCCCGCATCATGTCGGACGGCCTCGGCATCCGCCGGCGTCGCGAGTGCATGGAGTGCGAATACCGTTTTTCGACCGTCGAGGAGATGGAGATCCTCGACCTCATGCTCCTGAAACGCGATGGCCGTCGCGAGCCGTACTCGCGCTCGAAGCTCGAGGCCGGACTCAAGAAGGCGCTGGAGAAGCGTCCGTGCGACCCTGAACGGCTCAAGGCGCTCGTCGGCGTCATCGAGCGGGACATCCAGAAGCTCAAGAAGGAGGAGATCACGAGCGAGGAGGTCGGGGAGATCGTCATGTCCCATCTCCGCGCGTTCGACACGGTCGCCTACATCCGGTTCGCCTCGGTCTACCGGTCGTTCGCCGACGTGCAGACGTTCCACGACGAATTGGAGAAGCTCCTCGTGAAGGAGCCGGCGGGCGGCCCGCGCAAGCGGAAGGCGTGAGGACGAGTACGCAGAACTCAGTTCCGATGCACTGGAGGGACGGGCGCCAGCCCGTCTTTTACGTACGTCGCGTCGGGACAGCCTCTGTGTCCTGTGTACTGCCTACGGTGTTC
>JAVHQX010000172.1:0-794 GCA_036171355.1 Patescibacteria group bacterium
TTTGCGTTATATGGTAAAACTTCCGTCGCTCCTGGAGCTGCTCCAGGCAGGCGTGCACTTCGGGCACCGCGAGTCCCGCTGGCACCCTAAAATGAAGTCGTACATCTTCGGATCGCGGAACGGAATCCACATCATCGATCTCGAGAAGACGCTCGTGAAACTCGAGGAGGCCATGGACTACGTCCGGGACCTCACCGCGCGAGGCGGCGTCATCCTGTTCCTCGGCACGAAGCGCCAGGCGCGGGACATCGTGAAGAAGTACGCCGAGGAGTGCGGCGCGCCGTACATCGCCGGCCGCTGGCTGGGCGGCACGCTCACCAACTACGGCGAGGTCATGAATCTCGTCCGCCATTTCAACGACCTGAAGGCCAAGCAGGCCTCGGGCGCCCTCGCCAAGTACACGAAGAAGGAGCAGGCGGACTTCGGCAAGGAGATCGTCGACCTCGAGGAGAAGGTCGGCGGCATCAAGAACGTCGTCCGTCCGCCGGACGCGATCTTCGTCATCGATATCATGAAGGAGAAGACCGCGGTCGCCGAGGCCATGACGCGCAAGATTCCGATCGTCGCGCTCACGGACACCAACGTGAACCCCGACTTCGTCGCGTATCCGATTCCGTCGAATGATGACGCGGTGAAGACCATCGAGCTCATGACCCGCCTCATGGCCGAAGCGGTCAAGGAGGGCAGGGCGCTGCGCGAGAAGAAGTCGATGGAAGAGAACAAGGAGAAGCTGAAGGCGGTCGCGGCGGACGTGCCGGTCGGCAAGTAGGCCGGCTCCGGGGGGGGGGGGGGGG
>JAVHQX010000172.1:804-8515 GCA_036171355.1 Patescibacteria group bacterium
CCGCCGGCGACCTCGGCCAGCTGCGCTGGCCTCAAACGGTCGCCTTGCGGCGCGCCGGCCGCAGCCTCCGGTCCGCGTGACCGGCGGCCGCAAAATGGGGGAATAAATAATAGGAACAAGCTCTTCAGTATGGCAGACACGAACACCATCTCCGAACTCCGCGCCATGACGGGCGCCGGCATCGTCGATTGCAAGAAGGCGCTCGATGAAGCGGGCGGCGACGTGACGAAGGCCGCAGAGATCCTCCGCAAGAAGGGGATCGCCAAGGCGGGCAGCAAGGGCGAGCGGGCCACCAAGGAAGGCCTGGTCGATTCCTACATCCACGGCAACGGCAAGGTCGGCGTGCTCCTCGAGGTGCAGTGCGAGACGGATTTCGTCGCGCGCACCGAGCAGTTCAAGGACTTCGTCCACGAGGTCGCCCTGCAGATCTCCGCGACGAATCCGCTCTACGTGAGCCGCGAGCAGATTCCGTCCGAGGTCGTCGAGAAGGAGAAGGAACTCTCCATGCACGAGTTCGACGGCTCCTCGAAACCGAAGGAGGTCATCGAGAAGATCGCCGCCGGCAAGATCGAGAAGTATTTCTCCGAGGTCTGCCTCCTCGACCAGGCGTTCATCAAGGACGAGGACAAGACAGTCGGCGAGCTCCTCAAGGAGACCATCGCCAAGACCGGCGAGAACATCCAGATCAAGCGTTTCTCCCGCTTCGCGCTCGCGGAGTAAGACTGAGGCCAGGCTCCCGGACCGCGCGGTCCGGGAGTTTTGGTATGCGCCGTTACGGGCTCGTGGAGAGGCCGCGGCGTCCGCAGGCCGAAGGCGAAGCCGACGCCGTCTCCGGACTTTGGCAAAAGGCGGTCCCGCAAAAGGCCCGTAACGGGGTATACTGCCGCGCGTATGACCCATGACGACATCGTGAAGAAGACGGAGGAGCACGTGCGGTCCTTGTTCGAGGGCGAGGAATCGGGCCACGACTGGTGGCACATCTTCCGCGTCGAACGCCTGGCTGCGGCCATCGGCGAGCGCGAGGGCGCCGATCCGTTCGTCGTGAAGCTCGGTGCGCTGCTGCATGACATCGCCGACTGGAAGTTTCACGGCGGCGACCACGAGGTCGGTCCGAGGCGCTCCCGCGAGTGGCTCAAGGGGCTCGGCGTCGAACCGGACGCCGTGGCGCGCGTGGCGGAGATCGTCGAGGACATTTCCTTCAAGGGCGCAGGAGTGAAGACGCCCATGCGCACGCTCGAGGGGCGATGCGTGCAGGACGCCGATCGTCTCGAGGCGCTCGGCGCGATCGGCATCGGCCGCGCCTTCGCGTATGGCGGGCACGACGGGCGTGCGATGCACGATCCCGCGAAGTCCCCGCAGCAGCACGCCACGTTCGCGCAGTACAAGGCCGCGAAAGGGACGACCGTGAACCATTTTTTCGAGAAGCTCCTGCTGCTCAAGGATCGCATGAACACGCGCACCGGGCGCGCCATCGCGGAGAGGCGGCACGCGTTCATGGAACGGTACCTCGCGCGATTCTTCGCGGAGTGGGAGGGGGCGGACGCCGCGTTCGCGGAGTGGCCGCGGGCGTGAGGCCGCCCTCCGCCGGGCGGTTTTTCCCGTCCCGCTTGACGGCTGGCGCCGGGCGCGCCAAGATGCGTCTCCGCCCTTTTTTCTGTTCTGCGAGGAGGAAACGATGGACGACACGGTCATCTGCGAACGCATCGCCGGAGGCACCATCGAGGTGCCCAGGCAGTCGCTCAAGTTCCGGCCGGGCGCGTACGCGCTCGCGCTATGGGACAGGCGCATGCTCATGGTCCGGATGCGTTTCAACGGGAAGCTGTTCACGCCGGGAGGAGGCGTCGAACTCGGCGAGACCCTCGAGGACGCCGTCCGTCGCGAAGCGATGGAGGAGACCGGCCTCGCGGTCGAGCCGACGCGCCTGTTCCGCGTCGTCGAGAACTTCTACTACTACGACCCGACGGGCGAAGCGTGGCACGCGCTGTGCTTCTTCTGCGCCTGCCAGGTCATCGGCGATCCCGGCGCGCTGTCCGCCGGCGATCCAGACGAGGGCGCGCCCGAGTGGGTCGACCTCGACGGGATTCTCGCCGCGGATTTCCACGGCATCGCCGGTCCCGTCGTCCGGGACTACCTCCGCGCGATGCGCGTGGAATGAGCCTTCCTACGGGTGTCAAAGACGCCCGTTTTTTGTTATAATGAAGGGAGAATTCTTAGCCTAACGTCCGTCACGCTATGCCTATCCGCGTCGCCATCAACGGGTTCGGCCGCATCGGCCGCAACACCTTCAAGGCCTCCTTCGGCCGTCTCAAGGACCTCGAGTTCGTCGCCGTCAACGACCTGACCGACACGAAGACGCTCGCGCACCTCCTGAAGCACGATACGAGCTACGGCCTCTACGAACACGAGGTCTCGCACGACGCGCAGAACGTCATCGTCGACGGCAAGAAGATCCGCGTTTACGCCGAGAAGGATCCCACGAAGCTCCCGTGGGCCGCGGAGAAGATCGACGTGGTCCTGGAGTGCACCGGCCGATTCACGTCGGAAGAGGGCGCGAGCCAGCACCTCACGGCGGGCGCGAAGCGGGTCATCATCTCCGCGCCGGCCAGGGGCGGCAACGTCCCGACGCACGTCCTCGGCGTGAATGCCGAGAACGCCGGCAAGTCCAAGGTCATCAACAACGCGTCGTGCACCACGAACTGCATCGCGCCGGTCGCGGCCATCATGCACGAGACGTTCGGCGTGAAGAGGGCGCTCATGACCACGACGCACGGCTACACCGCCGACCAGAACCTGCAGGACGGCCCGCACAAGGACCTCCGCCGCGCCCGAGCCGCCGCCGCGAACATCGTCCCGACCTCGACCGGCGCCGCCATCGCCGTCACCGAGGCGATTCCCGAACTCAAGGGCCTGTTCGACGGCCTGGCGCTCCGCGTGCCCGTGCCGGTCGTTTCGCTCGCCGATTTCACCTTCCTCCTCAAGAAGAAGACCACCGCGGCGGAAATCAACGACGCGTTCCGCAAGGCCGCCAAGAGCCCGCGCTGGAAGGGGATCCTCGCGGTCTCGGAGGAGCCGCTGGTGTCGTCCGATTTCATCAAGAATTCGTACTCGTCCATCGTCGACCTCGAACTCACCAAGGTGGTCGAGGGCGACTTCGTGAAGGTCGTCGCCTGGTACGACAACGAGTGGGGCTACTCGTGCAGGCTCGGCGAGATGGCGTTGCTCGTCGGTAAGTCTCTCGGTAAGAAGTAGCCGGGCCTCGCGGACGGGGCGACGCACATGATCGAAACGCTCATCTTCGACGGCATCATCGCCCTGATCGTCGGCGCGGTCCCCGTGTACTTCGTCGCCGAGCTCAAGCGGCAGCGCGAGCATGAGGGGAACGGCCCCGGCCTGTTCGGCGCGGTCGCGGCGCTGGTCTGGCTGGTCGTCGTCTACGGCAGCTTCGTCGAACCCCGGATGCTCACGGTGCGGCGGTACGGCGTGCGCATCGGCGACGGGAGGCGCGCGCTCACGGTCGCGCTCATTTCCGACACGCATCTCGGCCAGTACCGCCACCGCGAATGGCTGGAGGAAGTCGTGCGGCGCGTCAACGCGCTCGGCCCCGACCTCGTGGTGATCGACGGCGACATCGTCTCGAACGCGTCCGGCATAGAGGAGCTCGCGCCGCTCGCGGACCTCCGCGGCCGTTTCGGCACGTACGCCGCGCTCGGCAATTGGGACTACCACGCGGGAGCCGTCGACGTGCGCAAGCGCGTCGAGTCGTACGGCGTCGAGGTGCTCACGAACGAATCGGTCCCGATCGGCGTCGACGGCGCCGAAGTGCGCCTCGCCGGGCTCGATGACGTCCGCTACGGGCACCCGGACATCGACGCGGCTTTGCGCGACGTCGCTCCGGGAACGCCGACCATCCTGCTCGTCCATAACCCCGATGCCGCCTCGCTCGCCGAATCGCGCGGCGTGGACCTCATCCTCGCCGGGCACACGCACGGCGGGCAGATCAGGCTCCCGCTCCTCGGTCCCGTGCCGCACATGCCCATCACGATCGGCCAGCAGTTCGACAGGGGTCTTTTCTTCTACGGCCCTTCCCGCCTGTTCATCACGCCGGGAGTCGGCGAATCGGGCCCGCGTGCGCGCCTCTTCGACCCTCCGGAAATATCATTCCTTCGCGTAACGTTCTGACTATGCCCGGACAAAACGTCCCGTCCGTCGTCATCCTCGGCGCCGGCTTCGGCGGCCTCGCCGCGGCGAAAAGCCTCTCGGCGGCCGTTTCCGACGGCGCGTGCAAGGCGACGGTGATCGATCGCAACGCGTACCACGTCTTCACGCCCCTCCTGTACGAGACGGCGACGGGATTCGTCGAGCACGAGAACGTCGGCTCGGCGAAGCTGCTCGCGGCAGGCGTGACCGTCGAGAATTCGTCGACCCTCGGGGCGTGGGGCGTCGATTTCCTGGAGGGGAAGATCGAGGGCATCGATTGGGAACGGCGCCACGTACTGATCCGCAACAAGCCGCCCATGCCGTTCGACCATCTCATCGTCGCCCTCGGCGCGGAGACGAATTTCTTCGGCATCAGCGGGCTCCAGGAAAATTCCTATACGCTCAAGTCCGTCCGCGACGCGGACCGTCTCCGGCAGCGGATCCACGACCTGCTCCACAAGCGCGAGAAGGGCATCAAGAAGCGGATGGAAATCGTCGTCGGCGGCGGCGGTGCCACCGGCGTCGAATTCGCGGCCGAGCTCACGATGTTCCTCCGGCGCCACATGGTGAAGGGCCACCTGAAACCCGACGACTTCACCATCTCGCTCGTCGAAGCGCAGCCTCGCATCCTCGGCGCGCTTCCGCCGGAACTGTCCGCGTACGCGCTCGACCGGTTGCGCTCGCTCGGCGTGCACGTCCATCTCGATTCCGCCGTGAAGGAGGCGGCCTTCGGACGCGTCATCCTCGTTCCTCGCGCCTGCAAGCCCGGCGAGACCGCGGATCAGCTGCTGTGCGATTTCCGGCAGGACGGGCAGAAGCTCATCGAATCCGATCTCGTGGTCTGGACCGGTGGCATCAGGGGAAACTCGGCGCTGGAGAAGCTCGGCCTGCCGCTCGATGCGAGGGGCAAGCGCATCGAAGTGGGGCCGACGCTCGAGGTCCCGGGCAAGCCCAGGGTCTTCGTCATCGGCGATTCTGCGCTGCTCATGGATCCGAAGACGAAACAGCCCGTGCCGTGGCTGGCGCAGGCCGCCACCGCGCAGGGCAAAATCGTCGGGGCCGCCATCATCTCGCGCCTCGACGGGGGCGAGGCCGCCCCGGCCTACGATTTCCCCACGTATCCCGTCATCGTGCCGCTCGGCGGCAAGTGCGCCATCGCCAGGGTCTACGGCATCACCCTCCGCGGCTTCTGGGGCTGGCTCCTGAAGGAGGTCGCCAATCTCCGGTATTTCCTTACCATCCTTCCGTTGTCGACCGCGTTCCGGAAGTGGTGGCATGGCGCCCTCATGTATTCCAAGAACGACTGATTCCTTCGAAAATCCGCCGATCGCGGCGTTGCGGGGCCCCGCCGGACGGTCGGCGTACCGGCGCGTACGCCTTTCATCCGGCTTCACCCCGCGCCTTGCGCTCGGCGTTTTTCGAAGGAATCAGGGTGTCCTTAGATCATTTCCATGCTATAATGCGTTTTCACGCTTCACGTCCGCGGCGATGAAACTCGTCACGCTTTCGCAGTTCAAGAAACCTAAGGGGAAACGCGTCCTAGTGCGCGTCGATTTCAATATTCCGCTCGGCCCCAAGGGGGAGATCGGCCCGGAGGAGGACGCCCGCATCCGGGCCAGCCTTCCGACCATCCAGAAGCTGCGCAAGGCCGGCGCCAGGGTCATCCTGGTGTCGCACCTCGGCAGGCCCGACGGCCGCGAGGCGAAATACTCGCTCGCGCCGGTCGCCACGCACTTGTCCGCGCTCCTCGGCACGGAGGTCGGGTTCATCGGCGACAATCTCGAAGACGACCAACTCGTCGAACGCCGCATCAAGGCGATGAGCGACGGCGACGTGACCATTCTCGAGAACATCCGTTTCTATAAGGGGGAGGACTCCAACAGCGCGTTCCTCGCCCGCCGCCTGGCCTCGTTCGCCGACGCCTTCGTCGACGACGCGTTCGCCGTCGCCCACCGCGAGGCCGCGTCGAACGTCGGCGTGACGAAGTACCTTCCCAGCTACGCCGGCCTGCTGCTCGAGACCGAGGTCAAGCACCTTTCGAAGCTCCTCGGGAAGCCGAAGCGGCCGTTCGTCGTGCTCATGGGCGGCGCGAAGATCTCCAGCAAGCTGCCGACGCTCAAGAAGCTCCTTTCCGTCGCGGACACCGTTCTCGTCGGCGGCGGCATGGCCAACAACTTCTTCAGGGCCAAGGGCCTCGGCATGGGCAAGTCGCTCGTCTCGTCCGATGACGTGAAGATGGCGAAAGGGCTGCTTTCGAAGAACGGCAAGAAGCTCGTCCTGCCCAAGGACCTGCTGTGCTCGACGCGCCTCGACGACAAGGCCGAGCCGCGGTATTGCCGTCCCGAAGAGATCGGCAAGGACGAGCATGCCGTCGACCTCGGCGCGGAGACCATCCGCGAGTGGGCCGGCATCATCAAGAAGGCGAAGACCATCGTCTGGAACGGCCCGGTCGGCCTTTTCGAGGTCAAGAAGTTCAGCCACGGTTCCGTGAGCCTCGGCCGCGTCGTCGCGGCGCGCTCCACGGGCAAGGCGTTCGGCGTCGTGGGCGGGGGAGAGACCGTCCAGTGCTTGCTGCGGACCGGCATGGCGGAGTACGTCGACCACGTCTCGACGGGCGGCGGCGCGATGCTCGAATTCCTCGCGGGCAAGACGCTCCCGGCGATCAAACCTTTGATGAAATAAGTCACTCGATTGAACGGTATGAAAGACATGCAAGACATGGCGGAGGGCGGCTGCGCGTGCGGCGGCTCCTGCGGATCCGGAACGTGCTGCGGCGGCGCGGGGCGCGGTATGAAGCATGGCGGCAGGCATTTCAAGATGATCTTCGTCTGCCTCGCCCTGCTCGCGCTCGCCGCGTGGCTCGGCCTCAAGGCCAGGAACGAGGCCAAGCAGTTCAATTACATCGGCGTGCCGATCGAGCGGAACGTCATCAACGTCTCCGGCGAGGGCAAGGTCGTGGCGATCCCCGACATCGCGGCCATCGACCTGGGCACGACGATCGAACGGCCGGAGGTCGCGGCCGCGCAGAAGGAGAACACGCGGGTCATGAACGAGCTGCTCACGAAGCTCGCGCAGAACGGCGTCGACAAGAAGGACATCCAGACGACCTCGTACAGCGTCTTCCCGTCCTACGACTGGGTCGACGGCAAGCAGCGGCTGCGCGGGTACACCGTCAGCCAGAACGTCCACGTGAAGATCCGCGACCTCGACAAGGTCGGCGACATCATCGGCCAGGCCGGCGAGCTCGGCGCCAACCAGATCGGCGGCATCCAGTTCACGGTCGACGACCCCGAGAAGCTGAAAGACGAGGCGAGGGCGAAGGCCATCGAGAACGCCAAGACCAAGGCCGCGCAGCTTAGCCAGGTCGCGGGCGTGAAGCTGGTGCGCGTGGTCTCGTTCAGCGAATCGTCGGGCGGTAACCCGCCCCCGCCGATCTACTACGCAAAGGACATGCTCGGGATGGGAGGCGTCGAAGCGGCAGCACCCTCGCCGAGCGTCGAGGCGGGCAGCGCGG
>JAVHQX010000173.1:0-8458 GCA_036171355.1 Patescibacteria group bacterium
CATCCGCAGGCCTGCGGGCTCACCATCATGGGCGAGGAGAATTATCGCGCGTTCTGCCGCGCGGCGGAGGCGTACGCCGACGAGGTCCTCGCCGGAAAGGACCTGCGGCCGGCCGTCGAGATCGATGCGGATCTCCGCATGAGCCAGGTGACCTGGGAGCTCGTCGACTGGCTCGGCCGTCTCGAACCGTTCGGCGAGGGCAATCCGCGCCCGCGTTTCCTGCTGCGCGACCTGCTCGTGTCGTCCGCTGACGTCATCGGCAAGAACCGCAACACCGTGCGGATCGCGGCGCGAGGCGATCTTCCCAAGGAGGCCAAGCTCATCGGTTTCAATTTCGTCGCGAAGGCCGAGGGCGTCGGCCCGGGATCGCGCATCGACGCGGTCGTCGAGCTCGGCGTGAACGCCTGGAACGGCAGCAGGGAGATCCAGCTCAAGCTCGTGGATGTCGCTCCGGCAGGCAAGGCGGACGCGGACGCGAAGGCGGAAAGTGCTATGATGGAGGCGGTTCGCGTATGAAGAAGCTCATCATCCACACCGACGGCGGCGCGCGCGGGAATCCCGGTTCCGCCGGGCTCGGCGTGTTCATCACCGACGAATCCGGCGCCGTGCTCAAGGAGCACGGCCGCTATCTCGGCGAACAGACGAACAATTACGCCGAGTACATGGCCATCATCGACGCGCTCACGCACGCCAGGGATTTCGGCGCGGACGAGGTCGACATGTACATGGATTCCGAGCTCGCCGTGAAGCAGCTGAACGGCGAATATCGGGTGAAGAATCCCGGTCTCGCGGTGCTGTTCATGCAGGTCCACAATCTGAAGCTGAGCTTCAGGAAGGTGCGGTTCATGCACGTGCGCCGTGAGCGCAACAAGGACGCCGACAGGCTCGTGAACGAGGCCATCGACCGTCACTTGAGGTCGGCCTGACGGACGGCCTTAAATGGTGTGCATAAGGGCGGCCTCGCGGCCGTTTTTTGTGTTATACTGAAGACAATATGCAGGTTCGGGCCTCTCTGGCGCCGTACTTCCGCGTCCTGGCGACCGCGACCGCAGTTGCGGCCGGGCTGTTTTTTTCGCCCGCAGCCTTCGCCAGCACCGCCGACAACGTCACGGGCTGGGCCTGGTCGGCGTCGATCGGTTGGATATCCATGAACTGCACGACCGACGGGACCTGCGCGGCATCGAATTACGGCGTGACCATCGCCGATTCGACGACCTACGGCGATCGCGGCGACCTCAAGGGCTGGGCCTGGTCGGAGAACGTCGGCTGGATCTGTTTCGGCATGACCTGCAGCGGAACGACGCCTGAGGGCGGTCCGCCTTACGCGGAATATCGCGCGAACTTCAACGGCAAGGCCGACCAGTTCTGGGGATGGGCGCAGATCCTGAACCTCGGCAACGACGGCTGGATATCCCTCAACTGCGACCACGACGTCGGGGCGGACGATTGCGCGAGCTCGAACCATTTCGTGATCCTCAACAACGTGAACGGCGACTTCACCGTCGGCGGCGCCAACGACCACTGGGCCTGGGGCGACAACAGCGCGGGGATCGGGTCGGGCTGGATCGATTTCAGCATCGTCAACACGTCGTGGGTGCTCGCGAAGCTCGGCCTCGTCCAGCGCCCGCAGGGCGTCTATGAACCGAACGTATACGGCGCGACGGCCTGCGCCTCGGACGCGGCGTGCGTGACGCCGCCCTACATGAGATGCGACACCGTGCAGGGGAAGTGCACGCTGCCCGGCACGCATCTCCCGAAGTTCTCCATCCGTTTCCCGACCATGAGCGGGGCGCTTAACCAGATGCTCGAGTGTTGGATCCGCGTGCCGGGAGGCGGCGGGACGCGCGTCCTCGACAAGATCCTCACGTCGGCGGTCAGGAACGGATCGCCGCCGACGGAGCTCTCGTACGCGCTCCAGGGCACCGACACCGTGATGCCGAACAGCATCTGGTACATCGACAAGTGCCTGATCGCGGGATCCGCCTTCGGCGCCGCCTGCGCGGCCGATGGCGATTGCGGTGCGAACAAGATTTGCGACGAAGCCGTCGGCAAGTGCCGCGACGTCATCGTGGAATCCGACAAGCGCAAACCGGTCTACACGCACAGCAGCACCTGGACGGGTCTCGACGCGTCGCAGGACCAGTATCTCGCGATCAAGTGCAACGCGGGCTTCCCGAACAATTATTTCAAGAACGCGGCGCAGTGCGATTTCACCGGCGACGCGACGTTCGCGCTCGCCATGCGCCGCGGCATCCCGGTCGAAGGCGATTGCGGCGACCTCATCGACAACGACGGCAACGGCCAGACCGACTGCGCGGACCGGTATTGCAAGGGCATCTCGTACCGCTGCCAGACGCTCAAGCGCACGTCGTGCGTGTGGGGGCGGACGAGCGACGGGATGAACGACTGCGCCGACGCCGGCTACCAGAACGGCGACCTGTGCTGCACGAAACAGCCGCTCGCGACGGGCGCGTCGCTCAGCCACGTCGTCGACGGGCTCGAGTGCACGCACGGCGACCCCGACGATGGGTACTTCGACTGCGATTGCGACGCCGGGAAGTTCGGGTCCTACGCCGACTGCTTCTCGCCGGGCTATTCGTCGGGCGACCTGTGCTGCGACGTCGATAATCAAGTGGTCAAGCCATGATCTCCGGCCGACGCATGAACCTCGCGCTTTTCGCAGTGACCGCCGCGTTCGCGGCGGTCGCGGCGTTCACGTTGCGCGGGCAGCCCGCCCAGGCGGACATGGCGCCTTCGCCTTGCCCCGGCAATATCTGCACCGGCACCGTGGTCGTCGGCGGCCAGACGGTGACCTACGCGTATACGCAGCACCTGTCGTCCAACGGGCAGTTCCGCATCCGCCTGAACGGAGGCGTCTACAGCACGACCGGCATGGTCTCCTTCATCGTCCATGACATGCCGGCGTTCGCCTCGACGGGCTATCTCGCGAATCCGACGAACGGCGCGCAGGCCATGACGGAGACCGACGTGAATCCCGGCAATACCGCGTACGAACGGCGCGACTCCGACGGCTGCCCGTCCTGCATCTACGATCAGGTCATGTCGGTGCAGTATTCCGGCCTCGCCGCGGGAACGTACGCGTTCAGCTTCACCGTGATCCAGAACGGCGATTCGGGCGGCAGGAACGCGCTGCCGTTCTACGTCGATGCGGGAGCGCCCGCGAACGACAACGAGGCGACGGCCTGGGGAGCGGTGAGCGGGATGGATTTCCCATGCGCCGACACGTACGACAACGACCTCGATTTCCTCGCGGATTGCGCCGACCCCCAGTGTTCGGGTTCGGTGGGAAAGGTATCGACGGGGGCGCTGTGCCAGATACCGGAGACCACCTGCAACGACGAGTTCGACAACGACGCGGACGGCAAGCCCGACTGCCTCGACGCCGACTGCGACGGCCGCGTCGGCCAGCCGTCGGGGACCGCGCTCTGCCAGTACCTGAACGAGCGGGGCGCGGGATGCACGGACAATTTCAACAACGACGGCGACGTCGATCCCACGAACCCGAGCCTGCCGCTTACCGACTGCGCGGACAATCTTTCCGTGCCGCCGGGCAACCCCGCGAATTATTGCTGGAAGCAGTCGGGGTACGGGTGTCCGGCCGTGGAGAATTGCGGCACGGCCGCCGACGACGACAAGGACAAGAGCTACGATCAGGCCTGGGACAACGCGCCGCTCACCGGCGTGAACTGCCAGGATTACGACTGCGCGGGCAACCCCGCCTGTCCCGCGCAGGAGAACAAGACCGCGGGCGGCGTTGACGCCGACAGCCAGTGCTTCGACGGCCTCGACAACGACCTCGATCACCTGACCGACTGCGCGGATCCCGATTGCCGGGGGGTCGTGAATCCCGACAATACGGCGCAGGTCTGCTACGACAAGGAGTTCGATCTCGGCCAGCGGTACCAGTTCTGCGGCAACGCGTTCGACGACGACGGCGACGGTCCGCAGGACTGCGCGGATTCGGATTGCGCGAGGCGGTTCGGCAATTGCGGCCCGTGTCCCGCGCGCGAGGACTACACGTACGATTCGTGCAGCGACGGCAGGAACAACGACACGGACTCGGGGACGGACTGCGCGGACATCGACTGTTCCGGCAAGCTGGGGACGCTCGGTAACGCGGGCATGTGCTCGGCCGCGGAGAACACCAATGACGCCTGCGCCGACGGGTTCGACAACGATCTCAACGGGACGAAGGACTGCGCGGATGCCGGGTGCGCCGGCAGGATCGGCCCGCTCGGCGCCGTGTGCCAGCCGGCAGGCGAATCGTCGTGCAGCGACCTCCTCGACAACGACGGCGACGGCAAGATCGATTGCGTCGACCCGAACTGCGCCGGCCTCGGCTCGTGCGCGCCCGCGAACTGGACGCCGGCGGGTTCGTGCCAGGTGGTCCCGCGGTTCTCGGCCCCGACCGCCTTCACCGGAAACGATCCGACGGTGACCGCGACCGTGCGGCTCGCGACGCACGTGAGCAGCGTCGACACGGCGAGGTTCATCGGCTCGGCGACGTATTCGTCGGTGACCATCATCATGGGAGACAACACCGATGCCGCGCTTTACTACCCGTACGCCGCGACGTCGCCGACCTGCTCGCTCACGGATACCGCCACCGGCCTTCCGGCCGCCCGGTTCTCGTTCACCATGAGCGCCGGGCATTTCATCCAGATTTTCAACACGAGCGGATCGGACATCACCGGCTTCGACCTGACGATGACCTGCGCGACGCCGGCGACGCCCGCGACGCTCAGGGACTATCCGATCAGCATTTCCGTGCTGAAGGAGCCCGGCGACGTGGCGGAAGTGGGCGAGGCGGATTTTTCGACGACCCTGTATGAGGCGACCGCGCCGTCCATGCTCGAGGTCGAACCCGAGGCGGAACTCGCCGCCATCATGAAAGTGCCGTACGGCGGGTTCGCCGATCCGCCTTCGCGGCGGTTCCGCGGCGTGCCCAACGACCCGGGAGCCGGCTTGGACTCGTCCGGCATCTGCCGGTGCGACATCGAGGTCGCCGGAACGCCGTATCCCGCGGGTCCGGACTGCGTCACGTCGGGCCTTACCTTCCTGTCGGACGCGTCCGTGGGCGTGCGCGGCAGGGCGGAGGACGGCGCGGGCAACCTCGGCGCCTACAACGGCGTTTCCACCTTCACCGTCGACGTCACGCCCGTGCTCAAGACGCCGCTGACCGTCGGTCCGCCGAAGCCGTTCTTCAAGGACGGCAGCCTCGTCATGACGCTCGACTCTGAGTTCTACACCGGCGCCAGCGATTCCTTTCCGGCCGGCTGCGACGTCTACGTCCGCGACACGGCCGGCAACGTCATCGGCGGCCCTCCCGGCCCGACGCTCACGATGCCCGGGATGCCGGTCAATCCCGGCTACATCCGCTGCCTCGGCACGCCGTCGTTGCCCGGCGGGATGCCTGACGGCATGTATTTCGTGACGGTGAAAGCGACCGACAGCGACGGCGATTCCGCCGAGTCGAACCGCAAGGCGATCTTCGTGTGCAATAGCGTGCCTGCCGCCGGCGATCCTGAACCGACCAACGGCTGCCAGTACGCGGATTTCGACGGCGATGGCGCGACGGAAGGGCTGTACACGACCGTTTACTCGACCGCGCCTAAGGCCTGCGACAACTGCATCGGCCTCAGGAACGCCGACCAGACCGATACGAACGCCAACGGCGTCGGCGACATCTGCGAACCGAACGACCAGTACGGCCGCTGCGAGATCGACACGGACATCGTCTGCAGCTACAACTCGGACGACGCGACGCATGGCTGCCCAGCCGGCTCGCTTTGCTGCCCGGGCCCGTCCAACGGCATCGATTATTCGAACGATCTTTCCCCGGCCGTCCCGAAATACCAGCCGAAGGATCCGCAGATGTGCAAGATGGCCTGGGGCATCTGCACGCTGGGCGGCCAAGTCTGCTTCGAGGACGCCGATTGTCCCGGCACCGGCGGCCTCTGCCAGGACGGGGCGACGACGTGTTTCAGCGCCGCCGATTGCGCCGCCCTCCCCGGCAGCGCATCGTGCAGCAACTTTGGCGGCAACGGCCTCTGTCAGGACAGCATCACCGCGTGCCGCCGCGACGTCGATTGCGTCGCCATCTCGGGGACGCCGCTCTGCACGGGCGCCGATCGCTGCGAGAACCTCCTGTATCCCTGGCTGCAGACGGTGTACGGCAACGTCTTCTCGAAAAAGAAGATCACCGCGCCCGACGTGCCGCCGCAGAACCAGTACAACGCGACGTTCTGCATCACCGCCAAGGACACCATCTTCAATTTCCAGACGCAGGGGCTCGGCGGCTGCAGCGCGCAGACCGACGCGTCCGTCCGGTACGAGCTCCCGCAGGGGGCCAATACCTACTCGTCGGTCCTCGGCAAACTCGATCTCGGCGGGCTTCGCGCGGGCAAGTATGGGACGGTGATCAACGTCGGCTCCGGACAGCTGGACACGATCCTGAACTCCTACTCGAACAGCCTCGGCGGGCGCGTCTTCCGCGTGACGGGCGACGCCACGCTCGGGGCCCACACTTTCGTGAACGACGCGGTGAACGGCGCCGGGTCCGTTTTCGTGGACGGCGGCGACCTGACCGTCACGGGCAACGTCCAATATGACGCGACGTCGGTCACGAACCTTGATCAGCTGGCCTCGTTCGGGATCATCGCGGTCGACAACGGCACGGGTACCAAGGGCAACGTCTACGTCGACGGGGCCGTCACGGTCGTCTCGGCGGCGCTGTATGCGGGCGGCAGCAGCGGCTTCTATTCCGTCGCGCCGCCGCTCGGGGACAGCCCCGCGCCGTTCACGCTGTACGGGTTCGCCGTAGCCCGGCAGTTCAACCTGAGCCGCTCGTTCAAGAGCGTCACCCAGGGTTCCGAGCGCTTCATTTACGACGGACGGGCCGTGGTGAACCCGCCCCCCGGGTTCTCCGACATCACGAGGGCGATGCCCCTCTTCACGGACACGCCGACCGCGCCTTAACGGGGGTTTCCGGGGTCCAGCCGCCGTGGATATCATTTCTGCCCGAAAAAGGGTATAATAAAGGCGGATTTATCCGCATGCGCGACCGGCTCGGCCGGGGCGCGGTCAACGCAAGGTATGGGACTTTTCGGACCCAAGAAACAAAGCTATTTAGGGGTCGATCTCGGCGCAGGCGGCGTCAAGCTTGTCGAACTCCAGAATGAGAAGGGGAGGGCGAGGTTGTTCACGTACGGATTCACCGAACGCGCCCCCGAAGCCCAGCCGGCCAACCTCGTCGACGCACCGAAAGAGACCGCCGACCTCCTGAAGAAGATCGTGCAGAAAGCCAAGACCAGCACGACGCGGACCGTCGCCGGCCTTCCGATCGCCTCGGTGTTCAGCTCGGTCATCACGGTCCCCAAGGGCACCGAAAGGGAAATCAAAGAGGCCATCCAGTGGCAGGCGAAGAAGCTCATCCCCGTGCCGCTCGAGGAGATGGTCCTTGATCCGAAGATCATCACGGCCCCGGGCGAAAAAGCGAAAGCGCCGACCGCGAAGGGAGACGCGAAGAAGGACGAGCAGAAGACCGTCCAGGTGCTGCTGACCGGCGCCTCGAAATCGATGGTCGGCAAATACACCGCGGTCTTCAAGCAGGCCGGACTCGATCTCGTGAGCCTCGAGACCGAAGCGTTCGCGCTCATCCGCGCGCTCATCGGCAAGGACCGGTCGACGACGATGATCGTGGACGTCGGCTCGATCCGCACGAACATCATCATCGTCGAGAACGGCATCCCGTACGTGACGCGGAGCCTCGACATGGGCGGCGTGACGCTCACCAAGGCCATGGCCAAGGCGCTCTCGATGGACATGAAGAACGCCGAGCAGATGAAGTGCGACATCAAGAGCGTTTCGACCCTGTATCCGGGCGAGGGGTTGCCGAAGATTTTCGAGACGAGCATCGCGCCCATGCTCACCGAGCTGCAGTATTCGATGAACCTCTACGTCGGGCAGGGCGACCAGCGCACGGGCAAGACGATCGAGAAGATCATCCTGACCGGCGGTTCCTCCGCGCTGCCCTCGTTCGCCGGCTTCTTCTCGAAGCAGCTCAACGTGAAGGTGTACGTCGGAGATCCATGGGGGCGCGTCGTGTATTCCGAAGAGCTCCGTCCCGTGCTCGAGGAGATCGGTCCGCGGTTTGCGGTCTCGGTCGGCCTCGCCATGCGCGACATCGAGTAGAAAGGACGGAAGAGAAAAGAGAAGAGAACAAAGAGGTTCGGGTCTCGCGATGTTCTCCCCTCACTCTTCCCTCCACATATGGCCCTTCTTCCAAAAGACGAACAATCCGCCGAGGGCGACGAGGGGATGGAGGCATACGCGCCCGCCGTCCGCGGAGCCAAGTCGAAGAAGGTCCCTGCCGCGAAGCAGGGGACGCCTTCGGGCGCCGCCAGCCAGCGGTCCGAGGGGGGACTGGGGCGCGCGT
>JAVHQX010000174.1:0-1816 GCA_036171355.1 Patescibacteria group bacterium
TGTTAACGGGACCGGACTCGCGGGGCCGCGCCGCCCGTCCTATGGCGAATTCCCCGCCGGAGCCGCGCCGCTCTTCGGGGGCGCGACGTCGGCCGGCTGCAACACCTCGTTGATGTCGGTTACCGAGATCCCCGGTCGCTTGCCGCCGCCGATCAGGAAGAACGATCCGTCGATGTTCGCGCCCGCGAGGCCGTGCCGCGCGGTCGGCATCGGCTGCGGCAGGACGCTCCAACGGTCGGCCTTCGGATCATAGACGTCGACCTGGTCGAACGTGACGGTCGGCGCTTCGCCGCCGAAAAGGTAGACCTTGCCGTCCCGCACCAGGGTGGTCATGTCGCTGCGCTTGTTCGGCATCGTCGCGGCGGTATCCCAGGTCTTCCGCGTCTGGTCGTAGACCTCGACGGAATCGAGATTGTAGAGCGAAGACCCCTGCCGACCGCCGAAGACATAGATCTTTCCGTCGATGGCGGCTGCGCCGTGAAGTTCCCTGCCGGCGATCATCTCCGGCGCCCCGTCCCAGACGTTCTTCTCGGGATCGTAGATGCTGTGCGTATCCACGTCCGACCCGAGGGTCTGTCCGCCCAGGAGATGGATCTTCCCATCGACGACCACCGCCGCGGCACCGCCCACGGCTTCAGGCAGATCCGCTCCCCTTGACCACTGGTCCTTCTGCGGATCGTAAATATAGAGCGAATTGACCGGCGTCTGGGCAAGGCCGACGAGTCCTCCTAAGACGAACAGCTTCCTGCCGAACGCCACGGCGGTCGCGTGGTGCAGCGGCTTGGGCAGCGAGGCGAGCGTCAACCAGCGGTCTCCGTCGATGTCGAACGCCTCGACCGTCGCGACCGTCCGCGCGAACCCGTCGATGCCGCCCGCGATGTACAGACGGGTGTCGATCGCGGCGTACGCCGCGTCGACGCGCGGGGTCGTCATGGGGACGCCCCTGGCCCAGGCGAAGACGGGTTCCGGGGCGGGTTCGGCCTTCTTCCCGGCCGTGCCCTTGTCCTCCTTCGGCAGAAGCCGCTGCGCGGTCGCGTACGGCGGCAGCTGGTCTTCGTCCTGCCGGATCAGCAGGTTGATGCCGCGCACGTACCAGTAATACGCGTAGATGGTCGCGGCGCCGATGAGCACGAGGAGGAGAAACTTCTTCATACGTCTTTTTTCCAAAGATGCTTCTTTTTCTTCAGGTCGGCGAGCAGGAAGCGCGCCCCCTGATTGTCGTCGGGATTCCGTTCGAGAAGATCCTCGAACGCTTCCGCGGCCTCCGCCAGATGGCCCAGGCGATACTCGTTGAGCCCGATGCCATGGAGGGCGCGAAGCGCCGGCTTGTCGTCCGGCGTCCAGGTCAGCCGCGCGGGAAGCTCGCCGCCGTACGACTTCGCGGCCGCGGCCTTCGCGCGCTGGTAGCACCTAAGCGAATCATCGAGCTCGTTGCGCTCGAAATGCACGGCGCCGAGGCCGTTCCATGCGTCGGCGGCTCCGGGATCAGCCTCCGCGGCGGCGGCGAAAAGCCGCTCGGCTTCCGCGACGTCGCGCCGGAGGATGGCTTCCCATCCCCTATCGATCTTGCCGGTCTTGTCATGGTTCATATGCGCGTTGGTCATGGTCCGAGGACGCCTTCGGTCCGCCCGTTGACGGAGATGACGACGTCATGGACCTCGGGGAACTGCTTGAGCGTGACGCCGATCTGCGCCCTGATCGCTTCGATGGAGCAGGAACCGGCGACGCCTCTCGAGAGCTTCTCGTCGAAGTCGGCGCCGCTCTTGCCCTTCGCGAGGGCCTCGGCGGAGACGTCGATCAAGGTCACGGCGAAGCC
>JAVHQX010000175.1:0-1801 GCA_036171355.1 Patescibacteria group bacterium
TGGTGGGTCGGCCGGGGATCGAACCCGGGACCAAACGCTTAAGAGGCGCTTGCTCTACGGTGACTTGCGAACGGAGTGAGCGGACCAAGAAGAACCGCCTAAGGGCGGCACTTCTCACCGTATGCCGCTCGACCGCGGCATACCAGCTGAGCTATAAAGAAAAAACGCATCCGGAGATGCGTCCTTTCTGGTGGGTCGGCCGGGGATCGAACCCGGGACCAAACGCTTAAGAGGCGCTTGCTCTACCAGCTGAGCTACCGACCCATGAATCGAAGGTGCGCCGATGCTTTCGTGCGGCAACGCGGCGCTGAAAAATGCAGCGGAATCGTAGCAAAAGTCCGTAAACATGACAAGCCCCTTCGGCCCGCGCCTGAACCCTCATCTTGACCACTTCGCGCGTTTGCGACAAGATTGCCTGTCGCACCTTCACAACGCTTGGCTTTGCGTCCGCCTGGCGGACGCCGACCCCGACCCTGCGCAATGGAGCCGAAAATGAGTACGACGTTTTTCCGGAACGCTTGCCGCATGTGCGCGGCCATGGCATTCCCCGCCATCACCGCCCTGGCCGCGGATTGCCGCGGTATGACCCGCAACGACGCCGCGGATCCGCCCGGCCGCCGCGACGAACCCGCGCCGACCGCATCCTCCTTCACGTCGGCCGACCGGCCCTCGCCACCGCAAAAAACGGCGTCGGCGTGTCCCCCCGGCATGACCGAAGTCTCCGGTTCCTACTGTTCGAACCTCTGGCACTGGTGCCTGGAGGGCTACCCGAGCATTGGTACCCCGTGGACGAAGTTCCCGAGCGGGCAGCCCGGCGTCGAATACTGCGAGAAGTACGTCCCCGGAAAAGCCGTCTGCAAGGGAACGGAACGCCCGTTGCGGTTCTGCATCGACGCCTACGAGCAACCGGGTGAAGGCAGGAAGCCGACCGTCATGGTCTCGTGGTACGACGCCGACCGCCTCTGCAAGGCGCAAGGACGGCGGCTGTGCAACGACGACGAGTGGACGCTCGCCTGCGAAGGTCCCGACCGCACCCCCTACCCGTACGGGTGGGAGCGCGACGAGACCGCCTGCAACATCGGCAAGACGCTGCCGCCGCATCGCGACAACGCGAAGATCTTTTCGAAGGATCCCGCGGTCTCGCAGGCCGAGCTCGACCGGCTCGATCTCCGCGTGCCCACGGGTTCGATGCCGCGCTGCGTGTCGCCGTTCGGCGTCTACGACATGACCGGCAACGCCGACGAATGGTGCCGCGACGTGACCACGAGGGGCGCGTCGATGAACCACGCGCCGTTCGTGTCCGTCTTCAAGGGCGGGCACATGCTCGGCAAGATCCGCAACCGTTGCCGTCCGGCCACGACCGCGCACGGACCCGAGTTCTCCTACCACGTCGAAGGCTTCCGCTGTTGCGCGGATCCGAAGTGAATCCCGCCGCCGGCCCCGTGAGGGCCGGCTTTTCTTTTGCGACACGGAAACATGATCGCCGAACGCCGTCGCGGCAAGCACCGCTTCGACGCGGCCGACGAGGTCGAAAGGTTCTTTTTTCACTTGATCCTCCACCGTGATTGCCGAGACCGAAGCATACACGCACGAAAAAGCCCCGCGCAAGGCGGGGCGTTTCCGTGGTGCGTCCGGAGGCCCCGCCACCCCGGTATTTTCTCAAAGAAGGGCGGGGTCCCGCCTCTATGGCGGGAGATTTCCGCGGCTCGCCGCCGAACGCGGCTCGCCTTGCCCGGGGCAGCGCCGGAACGAAGACATTCGCTCCGACGGCGCTCCGCTCGCGCGCGCTCGACGGCGCCGA
>JAVHQX010000176.1:0-1799 GCA_036171355.1 Patescibacteria group bacterium
ACCATCCCAATTGCGGCGGCGATTGCACCAAGATCATCCGCGTAGCCAACAACACGTCCTTGAAGGCGCGCGTCAACAGATGATGGATGCCCGGTTTACCGTTGGCCGTCGGCGGCCCCTCGAAAAACACGAACGAGGGACGATTCTCGTCGGCGTTCCGCTTGAGGACCTGAGGGAAGACCTGTCGTTCGTCCCATTTCTTGAGCTGTTCCTCCTCTATCGTCGGAAGGTGGAATTTGGCCATAACAGGAGGAAATGTACCGTCAACGGCCTAATTGTTCAACAGGCGGGGCCGTCCCGGGGCGCGCCTATATATAAAAGAAGGGCCCCTGGCCCTTCTTGGTCAGAAGTCATACCGCGGCTCGTCGGCCTTGAGGGCCGCGCGTACCGCGTCGGTGACGACCGCCACGTGGCGGTCGAATGCCGGCCGGAGCCGGTTAAGATGTCCCGAGATATCGGTCTCGCGATACAGCGTCCGCCAAGGGGACAGCCCCTCGGCGTACACCATGACCGGTCCGCCGACCATGGCCCACGGGTACGGGTCGACGATCAGGCCGGCGTCGGTGCGCAGCCACGAATGCGTGGCCGAACCTTCGCCGAAGTAGCCGTCGCGGCAGCTGACCGGGAGATGCGCGGCGAGCGCGCGGCAGACCATGTGGCACGAGACCGCCACGGGCCTGCCGCATTCGTCTCTGCCGAGGTCAGGGTCGGGCATCCGCCGCACCGCGCGGCGGATCCTCCTGAAGAGCGCGAAATCGTCTTTCGAGACGTCGCGCATGACGAAGGGCGTCATCATCGCCTCCCGCGTCCCGCGTTCAGCGGACGACGCATCCTTGGAACCACGTGCCGCAGCACACCGTCGCTTCGGCGGGTTCGCCGTGGCCGTCCGAGCCGGTCACCGTGAATGCGGCCGCGTCGCCGGACGTGCAACCGCGGCGGCCCGCGAAGAAGTTGTGCCGCTCGACGATCCGGGGGGCGGCGAGCCCCGCGGACTGCGCCGCGCGGATCGCGTCGCTGTTCTCGACGAAGAAACGGCCCGCGCCGACGAGGACGACCGTGACGAGCACGGCGGCGATCGACAGCGCGATCATCAGCTCGACGAGGGTGAACCCCCGCTCCGGGGAATGACGCATGGACTCCTCCTTGGTTGCGCGGCTCACGCCGCGTCGTTGCACAGCGTTGCGACACGTTCGCGCAGGCCGGCCAATTCCGACCTGAGCTGCTCCGCGTCCTCGATCTTGCGTCGGCATCCGCGATTCCGGCGTCGACGGCGCCGAGCTCGTCCGCGAGCTCGGCACGGCGATCGACGAGCGCTTGGCGCGCATGGCGCTGCCGGCCGAGAGCATGGCGCACGCGTCGTTCCTCCGCCATGAGCGGCGGGTCGGGGACGATCCGCAGCCGCGAGGCGGCGTCGAGCCAGCGATCATGGTAAGCGCGATACGTCTCGCGCCGCCGCTGCTCGCCGTTCTCGGGCCCGACGAAGAGAAACTCCATCAGGCCGAGCGAGACGAGCTTCGCGACGAGCGCAAGCGCGTCTTCCTCCTCTTCGAACAGGCAGGCGATCCTGCCGAGCGGGTCGACCAGCCGGTACTCTTCCGTGTTGAGGACGCGCTGAATGGAGTCGAAAAGCCTGTTGAAGGCCTCGTTCTCCGCGGGGGTGAGCGTCGTTGCTGCTGCAGCCATCTATGCCTCCGTTGCTGCTTGCGGTTGCGCGCGGCCGGAGCCGCGCATCGCGGGTGAATGAGCTGAGGAACGGCCTTGGTTTAGCAAAAAACGTATTCCGTCAAGCTGGGGACGCA
>JAVHQX010000177.1:0-1797 GCA_036171355.1 Patescibacteria group bacterium
GCCGTCGTACCGCATGCCGCCGCCCATGTGCGGGCAGAGGTTCTCGTAGGCCTTGAGTTCGCCGCCGACGTTGGCGACGAGGAGCTTCTTTCCGTGCGCGACGAACGTCTTCGAGCGTCCCGGCGGCACTTCGGCGATGGTTCCCAGGCGGATCTTCGGCATGTGATGGGTTCAGGTAAGTCAGCGCGCGGCCTGGGGACAGTATAAGAAAGAAGCACGGCGTTCACAACGCCGCGCTTCTTCAGACCGCCGTCTTCTCATTTTTCTTGGACGATTTGGTATGGCCGAAGGTGTAGTTGAACATGTCGGTCTTCACCTTGCCGCGGGTGCACATGTAGACCTCGCAGAGGAGGTATTTCACCGCGATGTTGAGACGGCCGTCGCGGTCGAACCGGCGGACGGACACCGGGATCTTGTAGGTCTTGAGCAGGCCGAACTTCGCGACCTGGCCCACGCGGTTCACGTAGTCGTGGTCCTCGGCCAGCTTGATGTCGGGATCGAAGCCGCCGATCTTGTCGTGGACCACCTTGCGGACGAAGATGCAGAACCCCGGCGCGTGCGGCATGGTCTCCTGCGTGACGACCATGAAGTAGTTGAAGACCTCATGAAAGACCTTGTCGATCTTCTTGTCGGAGAGCGGGTCGATCTTGCAGGTCGCCGCGCCGAGGCAGCGCTTCTCGAACTCCGCGACCGTCATCTGGAGGAACCACGGGTCGGGCAGGACGACGTCGGCGTCCAGGAAAAGGATGTTCTCGGCCTTCGCGGCCGCGGCGCCCGCGTTACGCCCCACCGCCACCTTGCCGCCCTCGACCACGCGCGCGCCGAAAGAGGCCGCGATCTCGCGGGTCTTGTCCGCCGACTTGGCGTCGGCGACGATGATCTCGTAGTCCTTGTACGTCTGGGCCTGGATGGACCGCAGCAAGAACGGGAGGTACTCCTCCTCGTTGTACGTCGGAATGACGATGGAAAGCATATGACGAAGGGTAGCGTAGCAGACGGAGGGGTCACCCGGGAAGGGTCCCGCCGTGTCCCGCCTCTCCGGGCGTGACCGAAGAATTTAGCATAAACTAGCGAAAAAGTCAATATCCGACCGCTCGCGTGGCGAGCCGCCGGCTGACGTTTTTTCCGCTATGATGAGCCGTTATCCGGATGCCCTGTCACCGATTCCCTTTCAGCCTTCTTTTGGACCGACTGCTCCCCCGGTCCGCCGGTCCGCGCCGCTCCCGGCGGACGCGAGCGCGTAGAGCGCGATGCCGCAGGCGACGGAGACATTGAACGATTCCTTGATGCCGGCCATCGGGATCTCCAGCATGACATCGAGCCGTTTTCTCACGGCCGGCGACAGCCCGCGGCTCTCGTTGCCGACGACGAGCGCGAGCTTCTTCGGCCGGCGGTAGGACGCGATGGGCATCGACCCTTCCGCGCGTTCGAGGCCGGCGACCGCATATCCCCGCTTCTTCAGCCGTTCGATCGCGCGCCAGGTCGCGCCTCCCTTCTCCCAGGGCACGGAATATTCGGCGCCGAGCGCGACCTTCCCGATCTTCGAAAGGTGCTGCTCCGGGGTCCCCGTGTAGCCGCACAGGACGATCCCGGCCACGCCGAAGCCGTCGGCGGTCCGGAACATGGAACCGACGTTGTAGAGGCTGCGGATGTTGTCGAGGACGAGGACGGTCTGCATATCGAATACTCAGGACACAGTACATAGTAATCAGATTTTTACGCGTCTCGGCGTACTGTTTACTGCGTACTGTTTACTGTATACTCTACCCTCGCTATGAAATTCGGGGAAAAAACCAC
>JAVHQX010000178.1:0-8210 GCA_036171355.1 Patescibacteria group bacterium
CCCGAACTGGAACAGAACGTAGTTCCTACTCTTGCCGTCGTACCACCGGCTCGACGTGATGAGCAGGCCGAGGTAGCCGACGAAGCTGCCCAGGAACAACGCGCCGCCCTCGAACATGCGGAGGATCGACGGGTCGGCGCCGAGGGCGCGGGCGATGACGTACGCCGTGAGTATGGCGAACGCCGCGGCCGATGCGGACGCGACGGGCCAAGATGACACGGAGTTCGCGAAACGTCAACGGCCCGCGCCCTCCGTCCTCCGCGAACCATAGCGCCGTTTCTGCTACACTACGGCCATGAAGCGCCGCATGACCAACAAGGAGATCGCGGACCGGCTGATGGAGATGTCCCTCTTCTATGAGATGGAAGAGGTGCCGTTCAAACCCGCCGCCTACGAACGCGCGGCCGAATCGGTCGCCGACGCGCGCGACGAGGCCGCGGCGCTCTACGCCGAGGGCGGACGCGGCGGGCTCAAGAAGATCCCCGGAGTCGGCGAAGGCATCTCGCACCACATCGAGCGGCTGCTCGCGAAGGGGACGTTCCCCGAATACGTCGCGTTCAAAAAACGCTATCCCATCGATCTCCTCGGGCTCACCGCGATCGACGAAGTGGGACCGAAACGCGCGAAGGTCCTGTACGCGAAGCTCCGCGTCAAAGACGTCGACGGCCTCGAACGCGCGGCGAAGGCGGGCAGGGTCGGCACGATTCCGGGCTTCGGCAAGAAGACGGAAGCGAACATCCTCAAGGGCATCGCGCGGCTACGCCAGGCGGGCGGCCGCAAGATCCTCGGCCACGTGCTCCCCGTCGCGGAACGCATGGTGGCGGAATTGCGCGCTGTTCCCGGCGTGAAGCATGCGATCGTCGCCGGTTCGATCCGGCGCCGCCAGGAGACGATCGGCGATCTCGACATCCTCGTGACGACGTCCGCGCCCGAGAAGGTCATGGCGGTCTTCACGGGATTTCCCGAGGTCGCCGACGTGCTCGAGCATGGCCCGACCAAGACGGCCGTCCGCCTCGCGAACGGCATGCAGGCCGACGTCCGCGTAATCCCCGACGAGAGCTTCGGCGCGGCGCTCCAGTACTTCACGGGCTCCAAGGACCACAACGTCATCGTCAGGAAGCTCGCCATCGCCAAGGGCCTCAAGCTCAACGAATACGGCATCTGGCGCGGAAAAAAACGCATCGCCTCGCGGACCGAGGAGGACGTGTACGAGGCGCTCGGGATGCCGTGCATGCCGCCTGAAATCAGGACCGCGACCGGCGAGATCGAAGCCGCGCAGGAAGGACGTCTCCCCGACCTCATCCCCTACGGCGCGATCCGCGGCGACCTGCAGACGCAGACCGACTGGACCGACGGCGCATCGTCCATCGAGGCGATGGCTGCGGAAGCGCGCCGGCTCGGTCTCGACTACATGGCGGTGACCGACCACGCGAAGACCCTCGCCATGACCGGCGGCCTCGACGAGAAAGGCCTCGCGCGGCAGGCAAAAGAGATCGACCGGCTGAACGCGCGCTTCGCGAAGGAGGGGTCTTCCTTCACCATCCTCAAAGGTTCCGAGGTCAACATCCTCAAAGATGGCTCGCTCGACATCGCCGACGACGCTCTCGCGAAGCTCGATATGGTCGGCATCGCGGTGCATTCGCATTTCACCCTGTCGCGCGAGGCGCAGACCGCCCGCGTCATCGCCGCGCTCAAGAATCCGCACACGGACGTGCTGTTCCATCCGACCGGGCGCATCATCCACGAGCGCGACCCGTACGACATCGACATGGAAGCGGTGCTCAAGGCGGCGAAGGCGGCCGGCACCGCGATGGAGATCGACGCCTATCCCTCACGGAGCGACCTCAAGGACCTTCATGTGCGCATGGCGGTCGCGCTCGGCGTGAAGCTGGTCATCGACACGGACGCGCATCACCCGTCGCATCTCTCGTACCTCGACCTCGGCGTGGCCATCGCCCGCCGCGGCTGGGCCTCGAAGGCCGACGTCCTGAACGCGCGGCCGCTCAAGGAACTGCGAACATGGCTGATGACGCCGAAAAACAAGCGGAAATGAGCCGCGCGGCGGCGGAATCCCGGCAGCCGTTTTAAGAGGGAACCGCCGAACCGCAGACTTGCCTTTTCCCGCCGCAGGCCCTATCATGGGTCTGTTTCGTTTTGAACGCCGCACCCGCGGCGGCTTTATTTATATGTATTTGGCAAAGCTTTGGGGCAGGCTTTTCTTCGGTCCGAAGGTCACGGAACCCGCTGAAACGTTCCTGGGGGACAAAAATGACGAACTCGAGAAAGCCGGCGAGGAGCTGGCTGCGGTCGTGAAAGACCTGTACGGCGGCCGCTCGCTGCGGATCCGCGCGGTCGACGGAGGTTCCACGAACGCCGAGGAGATCGAGCTGACGGCGCTCGGCAACGCCTACTACGACATCGAACGGTTCGGCCTGTCGTTCGTCGCCGCGCCGCGCCACGCCGACATGCTGTTCGTGACGGGACCGGTCACCCGGAACCTGGAGCGGGCCGTGAAGACGACCTACGAGGCCGCGCCGCACCCCTGCATCGTCGTGGCCGTCGGCGACGGCGCGTGCACCGGCGGCATCTGGAACGGGTCCTACGCGGTCGTGGGAGCGGTCGAGAACGTGATCCCTGTGCACGTGAAGATCCCCGGCGATCCGCCGACCCCGGCCGACATCATCCGCGGCGTGCTGCACGCCCTTAAAAACAGGAACTGAGACGGCAGTATGCCATTCATGCTTTCAGGGATAACGATCAGTCTGATCGGCGTGCTCGTCGCAGGCGCCCTCCCGCTCGTCTGGAGGAACCTCGCCGGACACCGCGCCGCCCAGGCGGTGCTCGCGATAGCCGCCGCCTGCGGCGCGTTCGCGTCCATCGCGTTCCTCGCTGCCGGCACGGGGCCGTCGACCGTCTTCGCACCCGCGTCCATCCCGGCGCTCCGCTTCGAGATTAACGGGTTGTCGGCTGTCTTCCTCGCGATCGTGAACGCGGTCGCCTGCCTTTGCGCGATCTTCGCCTTCCGCTACGTCGAGAAATACCGGCAGGTCTACGACATGCCGAGCCTCGACCTCGGCGTGGCCCTGTTTATCTTCGGCATGCAGGCGGTCCTCCTCTCCACCAGCGTCATCTCGTTCATGCTGTTCTGGGAGATGATGTCGCTGTCCTCGTTCGTCCTCGTCATGGCCGACCGGCAAGCGGCGTCGCGGAAGGCCGCGCTCCTCTATTTCGGCATGGCGCAATTCGGCGCCGCCGCCATCCTCGCGGGATTCTTCCTGATCTCGGGAGGCAAGCCGCTGGCCGACTTCGCGGCGATCGCCGGCATGGCCGCCGCCCTGCCCCCGGCCAAGATCACCCTGGCGTTCATCCTTTTCTTCCTGGGTTTCGGTTCGAAGGCCGGCCTCGTGCCGCTGCACATCTGGCTGCCGGAAGCGCATCCGCAGGCGCCGAGCCACGTGTCGGCGCTTATGTCGAGCGCCATGCTCAAAATCGCCGTCTACGGCTTCCTGCTCGCGACGACCTCGCTCCTCCCGCCGCTCGCCTCCGGTTTCGGCCTCTCGGTCGTCATCGTCGGGCTCGTCACCGCCGTCTTCGGCATCGTGCACGCGTCGGTCGAGCATGACATCAAACGCGCAATCGCCTGGCACAGCATCGAGAACCTCGGGCTGATTTTCGCCATGCTCGGCATCAGCATGTTTGCGGCGCGCAACGGCATGCCGCTCCTGTCCGAGATCGGACTCGCAGCCGCGCTCTTCCACGCCATCAACCATGCCATCTTCAAATCCGGCCTCTTCCTGTCGACCGGCGTCATCATGAGCCAGATCCATACGCGCGACATCGAGGAGATGGGCGGAATGGCCAAGCGCATGCCGTATTTCACCGCGGCGATCTGCGCTCTCACGCTCTCGGGCGCGGCGCTCCCGCCGTTCGGCACCTTCTACGACGAGTGGCTCTTCGTGCAGGGCCTGGTCGGCCACCTCGCCGGTTCCGGCCCCATCGTCCTCGCCGTGCTCCTGTCCACGCTCGCGGTCGTCGCGTTCTGCGGCGGCTTGGCCGTCTTCGCCATGACGAAACTCTTCGCCCTGCCCTGCCTCGGCCAGCCGAGAAGCGAGGAAGCAGCGCACATGAAGGAGCCGCCGGCCTCCATGAACGGACCGATCCTCTTCTTCGCCGCGGCCGGCCTGCTCGCCGGCGTCTTCTCCGCAAGGATCCTGCGCACGATCGGCTTCGCCGACCTCATCCATGCCGATACGTTCCTGTCGGTCGCGACACCCAAAGGTTCGGTCGCGCCCATGGCCGCCTTCGCGCTCATGGCCGCGGTCATCCTGGGCCTCGTCGCGGCGCGGCGCGTCCTGGGGCAGCGGCGCATCCGCACCTATCACACCTGGGATTGCGGCCAGCCGATCACCCCGCGCATGGAGTACACCGCGACCGCATTCAGCGCCCCCATCCGCTTCTTCTTCAGGAGCATCGTCGGCATCCGGAAGACCGTCGTCGTCACGCAGACGGGATCGGGCCCGCTCTTGGTGAAACGCGAGATGACACTGACCGGACGTTCGTTCTGGCTCTCGCGCGTTTATGAGCCGCTCGCGCTGGCCATGCACAAGCTCGGTGACAATGCCCGCCGCATCCAGAGCGGTTCAATCCAGCTCTATCTCCTCTTCATCCTGATCGCGCTCGGCGCGACGCTGCTCATCGCCGTATGAACCCCTTCATCCTCACCGCGATCCAGGCGGTAACGGTCCTGGCTCTCGCGCCGTTCGCCACCGGCCTCGTGCGCTGGTGCAAGGCGCGCCTGCAGGGCAGGAAGGGCGCTTCCCCGCTCCTGCCGTACGTCTCCTACGCGACGCTGCTGAAGAAAGAGATGGTCATCTCGCCCGTCGCGTCCTGGGTCTTCCACGTCGCGCCGTTCGTCGTGCTCGCGAGTTCCGTGTTCGCGACGCTGGCCCTGCCGCTCGTCGCCTCCGACGGCGCGTTCGCCGGGCTCGGCAACTTCATCCTCATCGCCAGCACCCTGTCGCTCGGGTCGGTCTTCCTCGTCCTGGGTGGCCTCGACCCGGGCAGCGCGTTCGGCGGCATGGGATCGAGCCGTGAACTGACGCTCGCCGCGCTCGTCGAACCTTCGGTCATCGCCGTCTTCGCCGCGTTCTCCGTGGTGAGCGGAGGGAGCACCGTCTCCCAGATGCTCGCCGCCGCGGGAATGGGCGTCCTGGCCCACCCCGGACTGTTCCTGACGCTCATCGGCTTCGTGTTCGTCCTGCTCGCAGAGAACGCGCGCTATCCCGTCGACAATCCCGCGACGCACCTCGAGCTCACGATGGTCCACGAAGCGATGGTGCTGGAATACTCCGGCCCGTACCTAGCGATGCTGGAGTACGCCTCCTCGCTCAAGCTCACGCTGTTCAGCCTGCTCCTCGCGAACTTCGTCCTGCCCGCGCCGCTCGCGTCGACCGGCGCCGGGCCCGCGATGGCGCTCGCCGCAGTCCTGGGCGCCGTCGCCAAGGTCGGCGTGGCTGCCGCGCTCCTTGCGCTGCTCGAGAGCTCCATGGCGAAAATGCGGTTCTATCGCATGCAGGAATACATGACGATCGCCTTCCTCGCGGCCTTCGGCGGGCTCGTCCTCGTGTTGGTCTGACCTCCCTATGCATATCACCCTCGTCAACATGATCCTCGCGGGCGCGACGCTGGCCGCGGCGGTCCGCGCGGCGGGCGCCTTCCGCTTCCACACGCTGGTGCGCTCCTACGCGATCTCAGCGCTATCGCTCGGCCTCCTGGTCGTGGGCCTCGGCATCGTGCGCCAGCGGCCGGAACTCTTCGCGCTCGCGGCAGCTTCGATCGCGCTCAAGGCGTTCATCATCCCCAGGGTCGTCGTCCGCGCGGCGGAACGCTCGGGTATGTCCATGCGCCTCTCATCCTCGCTCCGTCCCGCGTCGACCTACCTCGCGATCCTCGGCATCATCGCCGTCACCGGCTTCGTCGCGCTCCGCTCGCCGTTCGCCGCCGGCGCCGATCCCGAGTACCTGCTCATCATCGCGCTCGCCATGTCCGTCGTCGGCTTCGCCATGATGGTCATGCGCCGCGACCTGCTTTCGCAGGTCATGGGATTCCTCGTGATGGAGAACGGCATCGCCGCGTTCTCGTTCGCCGTCGTGCGCGACCTTCCGTTCCTCGTCGAGGTCGCGATCCTCATGACCCTTACCGTCGGCATCGTGCTCATGGGAACGGTCAGCAGTCGCGTGCGCGAACTGTACGGGACGGAGAACACTCAGGCGCTCCGCGAGCTCATCGACTGACACCGCTATGCATCCGTTCATCCCCTTCTCGTTCACGCTCATCACGGCCGCGCTCGCATTCCTTCCGTCGAAGAAAGACGATCGCCGCCGCATCTTCGGCATCGGCATGTTCCTGTCGTGCGCCGCGGCGGCCGGCGCCGCGTTCGCTCCCCTCGTCACCGGCGTGACCTACGCCTGGGGACCAATCCGCGTCGACCGCTTCGCGGCGTACGTCATCTGCCTCGTCACGATCGTGGCCGCGCTCGCCGCGCTCGCCGCCGTCCATTACCTCTCGCACGGCCGCAACGAAGGCACGGTGTCGCGGGACGCCGAAAAGACGTTCTGCTTCTTCTTCCCCCTGTTCGTGCTTTCGATGTGGACCGCGGCGGCGGCGGACAACCTCGCGCTCCTCTGGATCGCGCTCGAATCCACCACGCTCACGACCACGCTCCTCGTCGCGCTCGACCGCACGCGCGGGGCGATCGAGGCGGCCTGGAAGTACATCGTCCTCTGCTCGACCGGCATCACCCTCGGCCTCCTCGGCGTGCTGATGCTCATCCACTCCGCCGCCGACGCGCAGCTCGGCTCCGGCGAACTCACGCTCTCGGCCCTCGTGTCGCATGCCGGTCTGCTCTCCCCGGAGGCGCTGCGGTGGGCATTCGTCTTCCTGTTCATCGGCGTCGGCACGAAGGTCGGCTTCGTTCCCATGCACGCCTGGCTGCCCGACGCGCACAGCAAGACCCCGTCGCCGATCTCCGCCATGCTCTCCGGCATCCTGCTAAACGTCGCCTTCGCCGTGCTCCTGCGCGTGAGACCGATCGTCGACGTCGCCCTTGGATCGTCCGCGTGGACCGGCCGGTTTTTCCTGACCTTCGGCCTGCTCTCCATCGCCCTGCCGACGCTGATCATGCTCGTCCAAAAAAATTACAAGCGCATGCTCGCGTACTCTTCCATCGAGCACATGGGACTCATGTCCTTCGCCGTCAGCCTCGGACCGGTCGGCATGCTCGCCGCGACGGTCCACATGGCCGGCCACGCCTTCGCCAAACCGGCCTTGTTCGTCGGCTCCGGCGAGATGCTGCATGAATACCGGTCCACGCGCATCGACAAAGTCCGCGACGTCATCGCGCGCCGGCCGAAGACGGGAGTCCTGTTCTTCGCCGCGCTCCTGGCGCTGCTCGCGGCGCCGCCGTCTGCGCTCTTCGTGAGCGAATTCCTCATCGTGGCAACCGGCATGTCTGTCCGTCCCGTCTTCACCATCGTCGTCCTCGCGCTTCTCGTCATCATCCCCTTCGGCATGATGCGTTCCGCCGTCGAGAGGCTGTTTTCCTCCGAAACGGAGGCCGATCCGCATGCCGCTCGCTCCGCGGCGCGGACGGAACGGTGGAACCTGGCGAATGCCTCGATGCTCGCGGGAATCGTCCTCTGCGCGGCCCTCGGTGTGGCCCTGATCTCCGGCCCCGGCTACCGCTTCTTCGCCATCCTTTCGCAAAGCATTTCCTGACCTATGACCGCCAATGACTACATCGGCATCGCCGGTTGCCGGCCGGGCGATACGCGCGGCAACCTGACGACGGCGTCCGTCCCGCCCGAGCGCCTCGCGGATGCCTGCGCCATGCTCGCGGAGAACGGCCTGCCGCTTTCGCACCTCTTCGCCACCGATGACCGCGCCGTCGACGGCACGTTCGGCGTGCACGTCGTATTCGCGATCGACGAGACGCGCGGCTGGCTCATGCTCTCCGCGAAGCTGCCGGAGGACGCGCCCCGCTATCCGTCGGTCGCCGCTCGCGTCACCGCCGCCCATTGGTACGAGCGCTACGCGATGGACATGTTCGGCATCGTCGCCGACGGTCATCCCGATCCCCGCCGCCTCGTGCACCACGAGAACGTCCCAGGCGAAGTCCTTGCGCAGCGGATGGATCCCTTCCGGGACGTTCT
>JAVHQX010000179.1:0-4315 GCA_036171355.1 Patescibacteria group bacterium
CGAATTCTCGTCATAATAATCCTGGACACAACTGCCGATGTCTTCGTAATATTTTTTGCTGAAGTGGTCCGGATAAATCTCGGTCGGCTTCAGTTTGCATGGGGCCAGGCTCGGAAACGCAACATTGGAGCTGTTATGAACGATATCTGCTAAGTCCGATAAAATTACTGCTACTCTGATGGTCCTCACGACGCTCACCGCAAAATCCACGTTCCCTGTCGTCCCGTACTCCTGCCAGACGGAGGCGTTGCCCCGGTCGTCGACGACCCGGGCCCGCCAATGGTACTGGTCGTCCGCGAGCGTCGGGGACTGGACGGTCGAGAGCGTACCGGAGGCGACTAGGGCTGATTCGTGGAGGTACGCGGTCTCCGCGTCATTGAACGGCGAGCCATAAGGACGCAGTTCGACTTGGAGCTTGACCTGGTTGCCGAGGGACGAGGTGACGGTCGCCTTATAAGATGGCGCCTGCATCGGTCGTCGTGCCGCCTTCGGCGATCGCGGTCGTGCCGTCCTCCTTGAACTGTCCGAGAGTCGAGAGGGAGGGCGTCGGAACGACGGCCATGGGGTCATACGAGAGGTACGGCGCGAAATTCACATAGTCCGATACCCTGTTCCCGGTGCCCGACGGGTTCTGCGTCGGATGGAAAGGACCGGATGCCGCACCCCACCAGTCGTTCGTGGCATCGACGACGGTCGTCGTGTCGTTGTAGACGCCGTAGCCGGCGTTTCCCGTGATCGACGAGCCGTGAATGACGGTCGAAGCGCCCGGGTCCGTCTGTCGGATGCCATACCAGCCGGCGTTCGCGATTGCCGAGTCGGTGATCGTTACATTTCCGCCCTTGTTGGCCACGTTCGCGAAGGCGCAAGTGAAACACGTCCATCCGCCGTACCGGATGGCGGCGTTCGATATGCTGCCCGTCGAACCGGGGTTGAAGACGATGCTGTTCCAGTCGCCCGGCGCGCCGATCGTGGGGCCGTCATTGCTCGAGTCCTGCCCGTCGACGAGGTCGTCCTTCACCGACGTAAAAACGGCCTTGTCCGAGGCCGTCCCGTGCACGTCGAGCGTGCCGTCGACCGTGAGTCCTGTCCCGAAGTAGAGCTTCACCACGACGCCGGAATCGATGGAGAGCGTGGACCCGGGAGCGACGTAGAGAGAGCCGGTGACGACGTACGGGCTGCCCGACGAGGTCCAGGCGCCGGAGACGGTGCCGGAGACGAGGGTGGCGGCATGCGCAAACGGCACCACCCCCAGAAGCAAAGACGCGATTGCGAACAGGGTGGTAAGAAACGAGCGGGCGACCGATCCTGGACGCGCGAGGGACATAAAATCGCGGTAACGAGGCCAAAATCGCTTCAAGAATACACCTCGGGGGCCTGGCGAGAAAGAGGGAGGATAACCTTCCTAATGCTCGCATGCAAAAAACCGCCCGACGGGGCGGTTCACGGAAGGAGCTGGCGGGCGGTTTCGGGATGGAAGTCCGCGAGGCTCGCGAGGATGACGTGCGCGTCGTGCAGGCCCGCCACCGGCGAGTGCGCGTGCGGGACGGCGAAGACGGCGCAGCCGGCGTCGCGGGCCGAACGGACGCCCGAGGGCGAATCCTCGAAGGCGGCGCAGCGGCCTGGCGGGACGTCGAGCAGCGCGGCGGCGAGGCGGTACGGCGCGGGATCGGGCTTGCGGGCCGCGAGACCCTCCGTGTCTGCGGTGACGTGCGCGCGGAAACGGTCGAACAGTCCGAACCTGCCGAGCGCCTTCTGTGCATGCTCGCGCGTCGCGGAAGTGACGAGCGCCATCGGCAGGCCGAGCGCGTCGAGCCGGTCGAGGATCTCCCTCGCGCCCGGGCGCAGATCGAGCCCGCGGTCCATGAGCGCGTAAGCGATGTCGCGGTACTCCTCGTACCAGAGGACCGGTTCGCGATCGAGGCCGAAGTGGCCGCTCACGATGCGGCAGCAATCGAGGTCGAGCTTGCCGATGATGCGGGCGTAGTCGAACGTCCGGAAGTCCGCGCCGGCGCGCGCGACGAGCTCGGACCACGCCTCGTACAGGACGCGTTCGGTGTCCACGAGCGTGCCATCGAGGTCGAAGAGGGCGGCGTCGAACGGCGCGGTATAGTTGGAGGTCATCGTATCTCCAGGGTAAAGGGTCGGCGCGGGGAAAAGAGCGGCCGATTGGCACAGGTTCCCGTACTGAGAGCACGGAATCAAGAAGGGAGTGGCTAGTGATCAAGTGGTTGAGTGGACGAGAGGCTAAGTGGTTGAGTGGCTACAAAAAAGCCGCCCGCGGAAAGGCGGGCGGCGGGATGGTCACGGGGTGTCGATGACGAGGCCGAACGGGATGACGGCCCCGATGTTGAGACACGGGCCGTGATGGGGGGCGTCGTAGACCTCCTTCCATTCGGACGACGGGACGGCGGAGCCGCCCCACTTCCTGGGGTATTCGGCGAGCGAGACGCGGGCGGCTTTCGCGGCCCGCCGCGAGATCGGCCAGAAGACGACATGGTCCTCTCCGTGGTCGACCAGGATGTCGAGCGACCGGTCGCGCCTGATGCGGAACACCAGGAACCGGTACGCGAGCCCCTGTGCGACGCGATGAACGAACGTCGTGGACATCGGCATTCTCCTTCCCACGTTGCGTGCCGATGCCACGCCGTCCCGGCGCGCGCGTCAATCCTCCGGAAATGAAAAAAGGCGGGACTGCCCGCCTTCTTTCTCACTTGTCTCACTTTCTCACTCCCGCTCTATGCCGGCGCGAACGTCCTTTCCTTGTGCGATTCGGCGCGCTCTGCCTCGATCTGGCGAGACATGGACTCCCCTTCTTCCTTGCGGAATCGGACGGAGAACTGCGGCACGAGGCGGTTGTTCTCCTCGTCGACAATCTCCACCTGCTCGCGGTTGAGGAACTTGGTGAGCGCGATGTCGGTGAGCAGCTCGTTACCGCCGGAAATCTCCTCCTTGAGCCCGTCGAGCTTCTTCACGTCATGGAGCGCCGACGCCTTGGCCTGATCCTCGATCGACTTCTTCTTCTCGCGAAGCGTCTTGATCTGCTTCAGGAGTTCCTGATACTCGCCGTTGTGCTTCAGCTCGTCCTGGAACATCTTGGTGAGCTCCTTGCGCTCCTTCTTCTTCAACTGCAGATTGGTGTAGACGTCTTTGAGGTCTTGCATACGGCGACATCGTCCCCCGCCGGCGGGCGGGGCCAGAATCAATACTTAGTAGCGGAAGGATAACAAAAACCCCGACCGGGGGAAGTGGACAGGGTGGGGATGATTTAGTTGCACGAATAGAATTCAAAATGCCCCTTTTTCCCTCGCCTACCCCAACACTCATGCTTGGCAATAGCGCGTCCGCGAGACAATAAAGTGTCTGCCTCCCCATGTTGGGGAATAACGAAGAAAATTCGACTTGTCCCGCGCCGAAATCGTAAGGCGAACATACTACGGCGAGCAACGTGCCGCTTCAGTTCTTTGAAACGCCGCTCAACCTGTTCAACGATGGTCCCCTGTCGCGTGGCGTGCTGATAAATAACCACCGATTGTTTTGCAAAATATGGTTTCAATTCGTCAATAAAAACGAATTTTGGTGCATCGTGACCTCTTTTGTCACGACCCTCGGGTGCAATCCCGTTATCCGGATCGAAAAAAACTAGGTCGCAATCCCGCAACGCCCGGTAACCATCCGAAACCCATTTCTCCCTATCGTGTTTCTGCACGATGCGCTCGGAGAAATACCGCACATTCTGGCCCAAAATACGATTTCTCTCAACCGCGTGCACATTTCTTTCATGCTTGTGAACAAGATCGCGCAAAGCGTCATATAAATCCGGGTCGCAGGGTCGATAATTTTTTTCATTTTTTTTAAGCAAATAGGCAACGTGCCTTCCGTCATTCTTGTGTATTTCTTCTGGCGCCAAATACCAATTCACACCGAGTCTGAAATCATTACCCGCGAGTAACTTCAACATCCCATACTTTCCAAAATCTCCCACATCTGCCACGTAGCAATTCTGCACATCATTTCGCGTAACTCCAATGCCACCACTCCGGCGTATAGATGAGGAACCCCGCCGACAACATCACGCGCTTCAGCAACCGCCGGTTCTTTCGGGCCTCGCGGTCCATGGCAGAACGCGGCGCGGACGTCTCGAAGAAGTCGAGCGCGGCGCGTTCTGTGAGGTCGTCGTGGTCGGTGCCCATCCAGAGTTCGCGGCCTTTCGCGTCCACGACGGAGAGGTCGATCGCTCCCCCGTTCCGGTGCGCGTCTAGGCGCGTCACGCGGAGCGTCGGCCTGGCACCGAAGGTGAAGAGTACCTTCTCCAATT
>JAVHQX010000179.1:4325-8069 GCA_036171355.1 Patescibacteria group bacterium
CGAAGCCGCCGGCGGAACGAATCGAGCATGAGGAGCTGGACCCGACGCGGCCGCCGGCAGTCCCAGACCTTGAAGTTCCAGCCTTTCGGCAGGCGCTTCTTTGCGCGGCGCAACGCGGCTGCGAGGGAATCGCGCGCGAGGATGCGCGGCGACGACGACCAGCCCCAGAACCAGTACCGGGGCTCGATGACGTAGCCGTCCTTGCCGAGGTCGACGAAGCGCATGATCCGGCTCCTAGGGCTTGTCGACGACCTCGATGATGGCCTCGAGAATCGCCTTGAGGGTGTTCGTCGTGCCGATGTTCACGGCGTTGCCGCCCGCGAAATACGCCTTGATGACTTCCGCCGCCTTGTCGCTGATCATAGTCGTCGCGCGTTGCGTGGATTAGGACCGTTTCGGACGGTCATGCGTTGCCTTCAAGATACCTTTTCCGCTCCGCTTCGGGAAATCGCTCGATGGCGTAGCGGAGCATCGTGCGCGGCATCCTGCGTTGGCGCGGACGCAGGAACGCGACGAGCGCGGCCTTATCGCGCTTGCCGACCTCGCGGAGCATCCAGCCGGTCGCCTTATGGATCAGGTCGTGGCCGTCCTTCATGAGCAGATCGGCAACGCGGAAGGTCTCGTCGAAGCGGCCCGCGCCGATGCACGCCGCGGTCGCGACGATCGCGATGCGCCGCCGCCAGAGATTTCGCGACTTCGCAAGGGTCGCGAGCAGGCTGGCGGGACGGCCGAGCAGCCACGCGCCGACGATCTTGTGCGCCGACAGGTCGACAAGGTCCCAGTTGTTCGCCCGCTCCGCGTGCGCGAGGTAGAAATCGAAGACACGCTTCTTCTCGGCGTCATCACCCGTCTCGAAGCGTCGGACGAGAAGCAACAATCCGATCAGGCGTTCCTCATGGAACTTGGACGCGAGCAGCCGTCCGACGTCGCCGAGGCCGAGACCTGCGTACCGCGCGACGATGCGGCGCGAGACCGGGACCATCAGGCCGAGGAAGACGTCGCCCTCGCCGTACTCCCCTTTTCCGGTCTTGAAGAACCCCGCGAGGAGCCTGGCCTTCGCGGGGTCGGCCGCCGCCCGCGCCTCGCGCCGGAGCGCGGCGAGCGTCGCGTTGTGCTTCACGGCATGCATGGGACGGGGTTCACTGCGCGGCCGGCGCCTTGGCGTTCTCCAGATGGATGAACGCCATGCGCAGCGCCTGCATGGTGTACGCCTTGCGGTCGACGCGGCCCTTCGTGAGGATGCCGATGGCGCCTTCGGCCGAACCGAGCATGGGATTCGAGGTGTAGCCGCAGCGGTGGAACGCCTGCGCCATGTTGACCTCGCCGGTCAGGATCATGTCAGTCACGTCCTTGGGGCATTCGAACAGCGACGACAAGCCGAGATGATGTTCGCGTCCGTCGAAGATCGCGCAGGCGGTCACGTCCATGTAGCCGGTCTTCGTGTACGGCACGGGAACGAAGCCCGATTCGATGCCGACGCTCACGGCGCAGCCGTCGAAGCAGGCCTTGGCCCGGTTGATGGCGCCGCGGATGGTCTCTTCGAGCGACTTCGGCTGATCGGCGACGCCGGAAACGGTCTCGATGCCGCGGACCTGCGTCGCGCCGAGGAAGGGATATTCGGGCAAAAGGTCGCGCACGGCGCCGACCTTCACTTCGTTCTTGGAGCCGACATGGATGATCATGGCGTGAGGTTGATGTTGGTCGTGCCGATAGTATAATCGCATCATCGGACCTTCAACAAGGAGCGGAGCCATGACCAAGCCGAAATTGCCCTGGGACTCGCAGCAAGAGGACCATCCGGACCTCGTCTGGCACGCAAAATTCGACGACCGCTACCTCATCGAGGTGGCCAGGACCGGCGAACGGACGGCGCAGCTGCGGATATACGACCACGCCAAGCAGAACGCGGAGATCGCCTGCTGGGACGTGGGGCTCGCGTACGGCGCGATCTTCGGACCCGACGTCGGCGACGTCGACGAGTGGCAGGACCGCATCGCGGCCTTCATCGACGACGACTACGCCAAGCGTCCGTGACGCACGTGCCTTGGCAGGACCGTTGACCTTGCTCCGGGATGGCGTTATGATTGCTTCCCCCGCCGCGGCCGCATCATCCCGATGCCACGCCCCACCTCGGGGGAAGGAGGCAGTCATGACGACCAAAGCTCTTTCCCGCGAACTTCTCCGACGCGTGCTCTGCTGTGCCGAATGCGAGCGACCGCTCGCGACGACGCACGGCGGCGGTTCGTACTGCACCTCGTGCAACTACGCGCCGTCCATGCAGGACACGTTCATCATGTACTCCACCCCGTGCTGCAGCGCGGAGGTGAAAAAGGACGGCGACGCCCTGGTCTGCAAAGGCTGCGGCCAGCGGTACGCCTGACCGATGCGCAAAGCCCGACCGCGAGGTCGGGCTTTTTACGTGGATCCCGCGCGAAGGAAACGCGGATCACATCGGACCGACTCGGAAATGCGGGTTGTAGGCCACCTTCCACAGATGGCCGTCGGGGTCGGCGAAATATCCCGTGTAGCCGCCCCACTCGGCCTTCGACGGCGCCTTCACGATGGTCGCGCCTTTCTTCTCCAATTCCCTGAACAGCATGTCCACGGCCGCCCGCGACCGCAGGTTGTGCGACAGCGTCACGCTGCGGAAGCCGCTTCCCTCGGCGTAGACTCCCGCGTCCTTGGCCAGCGCCGACGCCGGGAACAGTGCGAGCCACGTCCCTTTGAGTTCGAAGAAGGCGGCGTCGCCGGAACTCTTCTTGCTGCGCGGCAGGCCGAGGACGTCGCGGTAGAAGGCGACGGACGCCTTGAGGTCCTTCACGCCGAGGGTTATGAGGCTGATGCGGGGTTCCATGGTGACGGGCTTAGAAGAATTCGAGATACAAGGCCGCGTGGTCGGAGACGGCGTCCGGCAGGACGGCGAATTTCCGCACGCCGACGTCGGGCGAGACGATGACGTAGTCGGCGAAGTTCGGCTCCGCGGGATTCTCGTAATGGCGGTACAGCGGCGTCCGCGTGCCCGAAACGCCCGTCTCGATGACCAAATTACGCATGCCGCGGTCGATGGTGCGCAGCGAGGCGTTCTCCGGCAGCAGGTTGAAATCGCCGCACAGGATCTTGGGGCCGACGATGCCGTCCAGCCAGTTGCGGACGCGCCCGCCCTGTGCCATACGCTCGGGCGTGTCAGTCTTCGGGCCGTTGACCCAGAGCCCGTGGTAATTGCCGACGGTGACGTCGCGTCCCCGGAACGAGAACGTGACGTACTGGAGCTTGCGCGGCGACAGCACCGCGCTGCCGGTCTCCTGCGGAACCTCGGGACGATGGACGATGAAGTCGGCCAACGTCCGGACCTCGATGCCGTGGCGGACGAACAGCGCCAGGCTCATGCGATCGGGATTGTCGTCGAAATACGCGAAGCAGCCCATGTGCCCCGGCAGCGCCTTGCGCACGTTCCGGAAGAGATCGCCGCGCATCTTCATGTCAGGATGCTTCTCGTCGATCGTGCGCTGGTCGGCGTCGTACATCTCCTGCAGGCAGAAGACGTCGACTTCCTTGCCCATCCGCCCGAAGAACGGAAGGAGCTTGTCCGCTGCGCGGCCGCCCCAGCAGTTCAAGGTGATGAGTTTGAGGGTGTCGGTCGCCATAGGAGAAAAGCATAGCATATGAGCGCGAATGCGTTCGAAACAGACGGTGGGGATGCCGACCACCGCGGGTCCTGTCGCGGGTCACCCCCCCTGGGTGCAA
>JAVHQX010000180.1:0-1733 GCA_036171355.1 Patescibacteria group bacterium
CGTCCGTGTCGGGCAGCATCTTGTCGATGATGGCATGCAGGTCGCGCTCGATGTTCACCTGGTTCTGGCCCGTCGGCACGATGACCTGGCCTTTCGTCACGAAGCCCTTCGCGTCCAGGACGACCCGGTGATAAAGCGTCCCTCGCGGCGCCTCGATGACGCCGACGCCTTCGCCCGCCCGCGGCGGCGCCTTGACCGGCGGTTCCTTCACGAACGCCGTGGTCGCGAGGATCTCGAGCGCGTGATCGAGGCAATGGAGGATCTCGACGGCCTGCGCAAGGTTGTTGTGAAAGATGTCCGTCGACGGGAACTTCGCCAGCGTCTTCGGAATCGACGCCCGCGTCCTGGGATGGAGCCGGTCCTTCGCGAGATTCATGCGGGCGAGCGCGCCGACCATGTACGGCGCGCCTTCATGCGTGTACGCGGAGGCCTGCGAATACGGGAGGACGACGCGCTTGAGATGATCGGCGAAACGGTCCTCCGTGATCCGTTCGCCCTCGCTCGAGACGATCGTCCCGTCCAGGAATCCGAAGACACCGTCGGGCACGAGCGCCATGTAACGGGTATGCCGGTCGAAATGGAACGGCGCGTCCTCGAAGACCTTGATGAGCCGGAGCACCGCCGGCCGGGCCGCCTCAAGCTTCTTCACCGCCTCGTCGATGCCGGCCTTGTCGGGGAAATGCATGAACCCGCCGATGCCGGGATAGGTCGCGTGCACCGAACGCCCGGCGACGAGTTCCGCCAGGAAGTTCCCCGCAGCCTTGATCTCGAAACCGTCATGGAGCATCTGATGCTGCGTCTCGTCGTTCTCGTCGAACTCCAAGAACGCGTCCTTGCCGAAGATGTCGGGCATCGAGAACAGGTAGAGATGCAGCGCGTGATCGCGGATGTTCAGCCCGTACATCGTCAGATGCCGCAGGAGCATGGTCTGCGGCGACGGGACCACGCCGAGCGCCCGTTCGCAGGCCTCGATCGAGGCCATGATGTGGGCGTTCGAGCAGGTGCCGCAGATGCGCGACAAGAGCTGCGGGACGGCGATGGCGGGCTTCCCTTCGATCCCTTGCGTATAGAAACGCTTGTCTTCCGTGATCTTATAATGGACGTACTCGACCCTGCCATCGCGCACGCGGACGTCGAGGGACGCGGCGCCCTCGACCTTGGTGATGTGTTCCATCGAGAGATCGACGTTGTGCATAGGGGTCAGGCGGCCTGCGGGCCGCGGAAACGCGCGACGGCCGCGTCGACGACGGCGAGGAAATTCTTAGGGTCCATCGGGCATCCGGGCACCTCCGCGTCCACCTTCACGACGTCGGAGAGCTTCTCGACCTTCGGGAGCTGCGCGAACCGCGCGAGGAGGAACTCGATCTCCTGCTTCTGTTTCGGCGAGAAGGCGTTGCGCTGCGCGGAGGGCATTCCCGTGCACGCGCACGCGCCGATGGCCACGAGCATGGTCGCGTTCTCCCGGATCTTCCTGAGCTGTTCCGCCTGCGGCTCCGAACTGATGGCCCCCTCGACGAAGGCGACGTCCATCGCGTCGAGGACGTTCTTGGTCTTGAGCACGCGGGCATGGCGGAAATCGAACAGCTTCTTCCACTCCTGCCAATGGTCGTTCATGATCTCGGTCATGACGATGGTGCTGTCCTCGCAGCAGGTGAACGAAAACCAGCCCACGCGGATCTTCTTCCCGCCGGCGTCTGCCGGCGCGACAGCTTTTTCCTTCGGTTTCTTGGCGG
>JAVHQX010000181.1:0-1732 GCA_036171355.1 Patescibacteria group bacterium
CCGAAGCCGGCGATGAACAGGTTCGCGGTCATGGCGACGAGGATGACGGCGGCGAGCGCCAGATTGCGGGTCCAGAGATACGCGATGACGGCCATGATGGGGCCGTTCGCGAGGCCGTTCAGGGTGCCCGCGGCGATCTGGGAGGCGATCGTCCGCGCCGTGTTCAGCTCGTGCAGCTCGCCGAGAGCCATGCCGCGGATGACGACGCCGAGCGTCTGGGTGGCCGCGTTGCCGCCCATCCCCGCGATGATCGGCATGTACGCGGCGAGGATGACGACCTTCTGGATCGTCCCCTGGAACAGGGTCACGACCGACGCGGCGAGGATGGCCGTGCCGAGGTTGACGATGAGCCACGGCAGACGGCGCCGGACGGTGCGCAACACGGGATCGGAGACGTGATCGTCTTCGTCAACGCCGACGAGGCGGGAGATGTCCTCGGCGTACTCCTTCTCCATGACCTCGAAGATGTCATCCGCGGTGATGATGCCGATGAGCTTCCCCTTCGGACCGACGACCGGCAGCTCGACCGCGTCGCGTTCATCGAACAGCTGCGCGACCTCCTCCTGGTCCATGGACGCGGGCACGGATGGCGGCGCAGCGTGCATGACCTCGGACAGGGTCGCCGAGACGGCGGCCTGCAGCAGCTTCAGCGGCACGATGGTCCCGACGAGGACGCCGTTCCCGTCGACGACGCAGATCTGCTGCGACGCCCGCCTCGCCGGAGCCGCCGCAAGCTGGCGGCGGACCTCCGACTGTCGCGCCCGCGCGGAAGCGCGCGAACTCGCTTTTCATGAGGCCGCCGGCGGTCTCCTCGCCGTACGACAGGAGCGGCAGGAGCCCGTTCGGATCGCTGCGCCGGAGGTCCGCGACGACGCGCGCGCGGGCGGCGCCGTCGAGCATCTGGATCACGTCGACGGCGTCGTCCGATTCGGCCGTGCCGATCATGGCTTCCAGCTCTTCCTTCGCGAGCGACCGCAGCACCGTCTCCTGCGAATATTCCGACAGCTTGTCGATGACGCGCGCCCGACGGTCCGCGGACAACGCGCGGAAGGTGCTGACCTTCTCCTTCACCGCCATCGTATCGATCAGCTGGCCGAGTTCCTCGTCGCCGGCCTTCCCGATGAGCTCCCTGAGCGCCGCGTCGTTACGGCGAAGCAGGACGTCGCTCACGCGCGTCCCGAGCTCGCGGAAAGAGAATACAGGGTGCAGGACCATCGGAAGCGGTTGAGTGGCGAAGCGGTCGAGTGGCGACACAGTACGCACGTTACCACTCAGCCACTTCACCACTCGGCCGCTTCATCGCTCCATCGAGGCCAAGTAGAACAAAATCGCGGGCTTGCCGCCCGCGATTTTTATTTCTTATCCACCACGTCGTACTCCTTGATCGGCTCCTTCCAATACATGAGGAACCCGCGCATGAGGATCGCGGCCCAGGTCTTCTTCCTCGACTTCCCGACCTGCTTGAGCCGGTCCTTTGAGGTATGCACGCGCGTCACGACCCACTCGATGGTCTTGGCGTTCAGCCGCACGACCCAGCCGAGCGGGCCGGTGCTGAACAGCTTCGACTCGAGGCGCTTGTTGGTAATCTCGATGGCGTGGTCGGGACAGATGCGCTCGCAGGTCTCGCAGCCGATGCACTTGTCGAGGTCGATGAAGATGGCCGGTTCGCCGAGCATGCCGAGTTCCTTGTCGTGCCAGGAGATGGCGTTCACCGGGCACTTCATGATGCACT
>JAVHQX010000182.1:0-1731 GCA_036171355.1 Patescibacteria group bacterium
AACGGGCAGCAGCGAAACAAGGTCCGACGTCCATCGGACCGCAGGAGAGCGCCGACGGACGCGAGCCAGCGAGCGTCCGTCGCTGCCCCGGACAAGGCGAGCCATATTCGAGGGCGAGCCGCGGAATTCCCGCCCTCGCTACCAAGAAAAGCGGGTCAGCTTCATGCGGGCCCGCTTTTCTTTGGGTAAGTACTAACTCGTGCCACCAATTTTTGTCATCAGGCCGACCAACAGGTCGGCCTTTTGCGTGTCGGAAAGTCGGCGGACGTTATACCTCCACGCATGTTCCATCGCGAAGAGCGCAAGGCGGTCACGGCGCATGCCGCCAGTCACGCCCATGCGCCGCTTCATGCATCCCCGGAACCCCTCGATACCGTCCGTATGGACGTCGCCGCAGACGTACTCGCCCGCATTGTGGTCGATCCACTCGTGACGGAATCCAAGGTGCTTCAGGTCGCGGTAATACGAGAAGCCGTCCGTGAAGACGCGGGAACCAGGATGCGAAGAGCGCGCGACGAAATCGAGTACCTGCACCTTGTCGAGCTTCCGTCGCATCACCTCGATACGCACGGTGCCGGTCGCCCTGTCGAACGCCCCGATAATCGGGAGTTTCTGCGTCCCGTGCCCCCGCTTGGGCGGATACAGCTTCCTGATGTGCAGGCGCTGGTTTTTCCTCTGCGCGCCGATGTACGTTTCATCGACCTCGACCGGCCCCGCGAAAGCCGGCGGCAGCTCCGCCGCGACGGCAAGCCTGAACAAGTGACGGATCTTCCGTGCCGTCGCCCGGACAGTCCTGAAGCCGAAGCGACGCGCCGCACGGTCCCGAATACGACGGATGCCTGCGCGATGTCACGGAGCCCGTCCTCCTCGAGCCTGGTCCCGGCGATAGGACGTCCTCGCGGCGAGAATTCCGATCGGCGATTCTTGCATTTCCGCTTCCCGCGACGGAGCCGCCAAAGGCGGGCATGGCTGCATTTCGGGCACCTGGAAACGGTCATATTTGGTGGCAAAGTCAGTACACCCGCACTTCACCGCCGTTTCTTCGCTGTACTCAAAAGAAAACTGCCACTTGGTTGGTGGCAGAGTTAGTACTTACCCTTTCATTTTGAGGGTAAACCGCGGCACAATCGTCGCGATCGTTTTGCTTTTTATTTCTTAGACTATTTTACCATTTTTTGGCCCCTTTCTCAAGTCTGAATTACCGCTTAGTTCGGCCTAAAAAATGGGTTCGTGAGCCGTTGTGGACGGCATGTGAGGACGTTACGAAACGCGTGATAAGAGCGAATTGATAAATAGCAACGTATTTTCGACCACATCGGACGCGGAAATTGCGCTCTAATAAGCAAAAAGCCCCACGTTTCCGTGCGGCGTTTTGCTTGGTTGCGGGGCCGGGATTCGAACCCGGGGTCTCGAGGTTATGGGCCTCGCGAGATGCCACTTCTCCACCCCGCTGCGTAACCTAGCCAAATTTCTCCTGTGGATGCACGCTCGGAGTATACGTTTTTTTGGCTCCGTCGTCAAGCGATGTCGTGGCCGACCGACGACACCGCCGTCCGGACCGACCGTTCATAAACCGCGAGCGTTTCCCAGGCCGCCTTCCGCCACGAAAAATCCGCAGCGCGACGCATTCCCGCGTTGCGCAGCCGCTCGGCCTCCGCGCGATCGTTCCAGACGGCGCGGATCGCGTAGGCGAAACCCTCCTCGTCCGTCGGCGCGACGAGCAACGCCGCA
>JAVHQX010000183.1:0-1721 GCA_036171355.1 Patescibacteria group bacterium
GGAAACGGGAACCGGCGGCATGGTGCCGACGGAACCGCGACCGACGCGCCTGGCAATGCCGGGCAGGGCTTTTTGGCCCGAGGAGCAGTCATGACGAAGACCCCGAAACACACCCTGGTCCTGCACATCAACCCCGACATCGAAGCCTGCTTCATGGCCCACATGTTCCTCGCCCACGAGGACGTCCGCGACGCCTACGGCGTCATCGACGCCCCCGCGCTCAAGTTCATCCCGGGCGGGCCGCTCCGCAAGGAGGACTGGCCCGGCGAGGCCGAGGTGACGTCCAAGGCCCTCGAGGCCAAGGGCTACGTCTTCCTCGACTGCGGCGGCGGACTCTTCGACCAGCACGGCCGGCCGGAGAACTTCGTGCGCAACTCGGTCTCGAGCCTGGACCTCATGGTCCACGTGCTGGAGCTCGACGCGCGCAAGCCGCATCTCGTGCCGGTGATGATCATCATCTCCGACAACGACCTGAATGGTGAGGATGTCGCGCCGTCGCACAGCGTCAAGAAGACGACGACGCCGCACACCCCGCGGCACCTGCGCGGCATGATCCTCGGCTGGAACGTCATCCACAAGGATGCGCCGGAGATCGTCGTCGGGCTGGCGAGCCACGCGTTCGGCTGCATCGAGAGGTGCATCGACGCGGCGGCCGACCGCCCGAAGGAGAAGAGCTTCAAGGAGTTCTTCCTCTGCTCCGTCCTCCTGGGCGGGGCCGTCGCGCACTTCAAGACCGTGGTCGGGCTCGACGCCGAGGACGAGGCCATGAAGATGGCCGAGTGGTTCGGCAACGAGTGCGAGCTCGGGCTCGTGGCGCTGGAGAAGGAGTGGGAGCAGGGCTGCCGCGACTACTGGAGCAACACCAAGCTCCGGTCGGTCCAAGTGGCCCGGAAGACGGCGGACGGGATCGCCTTCAAGACGGTGACGGTCGCGTACGGCCGCTCGGCCTCCACGCGGTACGGCGCCGTCACGCGGTTCGGCAACGAGGGGCAGAACCCCGAGAGGCCGCGCCGCAACAAGGCGGATGTCACCATCCAGTTCAGCGGTGGCGGGAAGTTCATCGTCTCGACGAAGGGGATCGAGCTCGACCGGGTGGCGAAGGCCGTCCGGGAGACCGATCTCCGGCGCCGGGGCGTGAACCTCGACGCGTCGGATCTCTCGCTGCTCGACCGGAGCGGCCACCTGCGCTTCACCGACGCTTTCGGGCGCGAGCAGATGGCCCTGTACCTGGCCGAGTACCGCACCGCCTTCGGCAACGCCTTCCGCGCCAATCCCATGGCAGAGAAGACGCCGCTCAAGGAGGAAGAGGTCGTCGAGCTCGTCATCAAGGCGCTCGGCAAGGTCTGATCCGTCCCGTTCCATCGCCTCCGCGAGGCGCACCGACTGCATGTCGGTGCGCCTCTTTTTTTCGTCTGGACGCCCCTTGGAGCGGCCGGGACGGCGTGTTACCGTACGCGGTGAACCCTCCCTTATGGCATCCGTCCTCCTCACCTTGTGCGCGTTCGCCGCCGCGGCGGCCGCCACGCCGCTCGTCCGGAGCCTGGCGTGGCGCCTCGGCGTCGTCGACAGGCCCGACGGCGGCCGAAAGAAACACGGCAGGCCCGTCGCGCTCATGGGCGGCCTCGCGATCTTCCTGGCCATCGCCGCGGCGGCGATCATCGCCGTGGGCGCGGGCTGGCTCCCGGGCGACCATATCAAGGACAAGTATCTCGCCGGCATCA
>JAVHQX010000184.1:0-1707 GCA_036171355.1 Patescibacteria group bacterium
TCGGCTTCGCCTCCCTAAACGGTCGCCTTGTGGCGCATCCGGCTCGGCCTCCGCGCTCGGCATAAGGGCGCGCTCGCAGTGATGGACGGAATCGGAGGAAATCCGGCCTTCATTCATGGGGCGCGACCCATCTCGACGGGCCAGATTTTTCGCAGGATTTCAGGCTCGGCTTCGAAGCCGCCCATTTCGGTTGCCGTGTTTGGAGTTTCTCGTCAAAAAACCGGCCACGGGGCCGGTTTTTCGCTTTCCACGCTCCACTCTGCTTTTTTACGCCATCATGGCGACGATGAGCAGCGCGACGATGTTGAGGATCTTGATCATCGGGTTGATGGCCGGGCCCGCGGTGTCCTTGTAGGGGTCGCCGACCGTGTCGCCGGTGACGGCGGCCTGGTGCGCGAAGGACTTCTTGCCGCCGTAGACGCCCGTCTCGATGTACTTCTTGGCGTTGTCCCACGCACCGCCGCCGGTGGTCATGGAGATGGCGACGAAGATGCCGGTGACGATCGCGCCGACGAGCATGCCGCCGAGCGCCTCGAAGCCGAGGACCTCGGGGAACAGCATGGCGACGACGACCGGGGAGACGACGGGGAGGAGGGCGGGGATGACCATCTCGCCGATCGCGGACTTCGTGACGATGTCCACGCAAGCGGCGTAGTCCGGCTTGCCGGTGCCTTCCATGATGCCGGGGATCTCCTTGAACTGGCGGCGGACCTCATCCACGACCTTGCCCGCGGCGCGGCCGACCGCCTCCATGGCGATGGCGCCGAAGAGGTAGGTCACGAGACCGCCGAGGAAGAGTCCGACGAGGACCTTCGGATCGGAGAGCGAGAAGAGGATGTCCTTGCCCTGCTTGGCGAGTTCCTCGGTGAAGGACGAGAACAGCACGACCGAGGCGAGGCCGGCCGAGCCGATGGCGTAGCCCTTGGTGACGGCCTTGGTGGTGTTGCCGACCGCGTCGAGCGGGTCGGTGACGGCGCGGACCTCGTCGGGAAGGCCGGCCATCTCGGCGATGCCGCCGGCGTTATCGGTGATCGGGCCGTAGGCGTCGATCGCGACGATGATGCCCGTGAGCGAGAGCATCGCCATGGACGCGACCGCGACGCCGTAGACGCCGGCGAGGCTGAATGAACCGAGCACGGCGGCCGAGATCACGAGGACCGGGAGCGCGGTCGATCGCATGGAGACGGCGAGGCCGGCGATGATGTTCGTGCCGTGGCCGGACTGCGAGGCCTCGGCGATGCGGCGGACCGGGCCGTACTTCGTGCCCGTGTAGTATTCGGTGATGACGAAGATGGCCGCGGTCACGGCGATGCCGATGAGCGAGGCGAGGTATATGCGGCTCGTCGAGTAGAAGCCGTTATCGGCCATGAGCCAGTTCGTGACGGGCCAGAAGAGGACGGCGGCGGCGACGCTGGCGACCGCGAGGCCCTTGTAGAGGGCGTTCATGATGTTCTTCGTCTGCCCGAGGCGGACGGCGAACGAGCCGAGGATGGAGGCGACGATGGACACGGCGCCGAGCGCGAGCGGATAGAGCACCGCGTTCTGGTCGCTGACGCCGAAGATGAGCGAGCCGAGCAGCATCGCGGCCACCGCGGTCACGGCGTAGGTCTCGAAGAGGTCCGCGGCCATGCCGGCGCAGTCGCCGACGTTGTCGCCGACGTTGTCCGCGATGACGGCCGGGTTGCGCGGGTCGTCCTCGGGGATGCC
>JAVHQX010000185.1:0-1706 GCA_036171355.1 Patescibacteria group bacterium
AACGATGGAAATCGGGCCCAGCGCCCGATTTCTCGTAGGATCTCCAAGGCATGGATGCGCGAGCTATCCATTGGAATCGAGTAAGAGATTCTGCGAGAAATCCGGCTGGGTTGGCAGTGAAACGACCTACGGAAAGCTGGGCCGGATTTCCATCCTCCACTCTCCACGCTGTACCCTCCGCCCCTGCGGCGAGGCCGCGCCGGGCGTGCCTCCGGCGACCGTGTTCCTTGGTCGGCAGCCGCCGACCAGGTCGCCGGAGGCACGCCCGGCGCGGCCGGCGCATCACGAAAGCCGCCCCTGGACACCACCGTGACTGCAAAAACGAAAACCGGCCCCATACAGGACCGGTTCCGCGATACTCGTCAGCCCGAGGTCTCGTCCTCGATGGCCATGAGCCGGTTGTACTTCTCGAGCCGCTCGCTGCGCGAGAGGCTGCCGGTCTTGATGAACTCAGCGCTCGTCGCGACCGCGAGGTCGGCGATGAACGTATCGGCCGTCTCGCCGGACCGGTGCGAGATGGCGATCTTGTAGCCGTTCTTCTGCGCGAGGGTGATGGCTTCGAGCGTCTCGGAGAGCGAACCGATCTGGTTCACCTTGATGAGGATGGCGTTCGCCACCTGGCGCGAAATGCCCTCCTGGAGACGGCGGACGTTCGTGACGAACAGGTCGTCGCCGACGAGCGTGAGCTTCTTGCCGAGCTTCTTGGTAAGCGTCTCCCAGTTGTCCCAATCGTCCTCGGCGAGCCCGTCCTCCAGGGAGAGGAGCGGGTACTGCTTCATCCATTTCTCGTACATGGAGACCATTTCCGCGGAGGTGAGCGTCTTCTTGTCCACCTTCATCCTGTAGACGCCCTTCTTCGCATCGTAGAACTCCGACGCCGCGACGTCCGCGCCGAGCGCGACGTCTTTGCCCGGCGCGTACCCGGCCTCCTCGATGGCGTCGAGCGCCATGGCGAAGGCCTTCTCGTTCGCGGGGAGCTTCGGCGCGTAGCCGCCCTCGTCGCCGACGGTCGTGACGTAGCCCTTCTTCTTCAGCAGCCTGCCGAGCGCGTGGAAGATCTCGCTCCCCGCGCGAACCCGCTCGCTGAACCGCGGCAGGCGCGGGATGAGCATGGTCTCCTGCATGTCGAGCGCGAAGTCGGCGTGGGCGCCGCCGTTCAGGACGTTCATCATCGGCAGCGGCATCGGGAAGTCCTTGCGCGCGATGCCGAACGTCTGGCGGAGCCAGCGGTAGAGCGGCATCCCGTTCGCGACGGACGCCGCGCGCGCCACGGCCAGCGACACGCCCAGGATGGCGTTCGCGCCGAGCTTCGACTTGTTGTCGGTGCCGTCCGCGGCGAGCATCACCTCGTCGACGCGGCGCTGCTGGTTCGCGTCCATGCCGACGATCTTCTTCTTCAGCACGACGTTCGCGTTCTCCACCGCCTTGCGCACGCCCTTGCCGTCGTACCGCTTCGGATCGCCGTCACGGAGTTCGAGCGCCTCGTGCGTGCCGGTGGACGCGCCCGAAGGGACGGACGCGCGCGCTTCCGCACCTCCGTCGAGACGCACGAGCACCTCGACCGTCGGGTTCCCGCGCGAATCGAGGATTTCCCTTGCTTTGACGTCGGTGATTTTCGCCATACCGTTCGGTTTCAGGTTATTCGATCTCGTAGGCCATGCTCACGTCGACGATGATCTCCGCGCTGCCCGCCTCGACGCTCGGCG
>JAVHQX010000186.1:0-7797 GCA_036171355.1 Patescibacteria group bacterium
GAGCAACGCCGCATCTCCGCAGACTTCCGCGACCGCCGCGGTGTCGGACGCGATCACCGGCACGCCCGCAGCCATCGCCTCGAGCGGCGGAAGTCCGAAACCTTCGTAGAGCGACGGGAAGATGAACGCGCCCGCCGACGCGGTCATTGCATGTTTGTCTTCCGCGGAAAGATAGCCGACGTACCGCACACGCGCCCGCGTCCCGCCGATCGCTTCGTTCGCGTCGCGGATCGCGTCGAACGACGTCCGATCTTTCCAGCCGCGCCGACCGGCGAGGACGAAATCGACGCGCTCGGGCAGCCATCCCCGGCGCGCGGCATGCGCGAACGCGCGGATCGCCGCGGCGACGTTCTTGCGCGGTTCGACCGTGCCGAGCCACAGGAGGTAATCCCCTTTCGCGAGTCCGAGTCGCGCGAGCGCGGCGCTCGCGTCACCCTTGAAATCCGGGGTCTCCGCGCCTTCGTACACGACGTCGATTTTCCGCTCATCCAAGCCAAAAATCCGCATGACGTCCCGCTTCGTCGCCTGCGATACCGCGATGATCCGCCGGGCGTGAACGAGCGAGTGCGGCACGAGCACGCTCTTCGAGAACGTCTGCGTGCCGAGGCTGCCCGCGGGGAACCATTCGGGGTGGTCATAGATCGCGAGATCGTGCACGGTCACGACCCAGGGTCGGCGATAGAACAGCGGCACGACGTTCGCCGGGCCATGGAGGAGATCGAGACGTTCGCGATCGAACACCGACGAGACGACGAGGTGGCTGTAGACGAACGGCATCGCGCGACGGAGCGTGCGAAACGGCAGCGCGCGCGCCGTGACGCGGGGGTTGCCGCGCAGCAGGTCATGCTTCGCCTCCGCGACATCGCGATTATCGAAAAAGAGGACGTACTCGTTGCGGACGTCCTCGCGGAGAAGCGCTTCGACGAGGTGGTGCACGTAGTGGCCGACCCCGGCGGACTCCCCCGCTTCCGGATGCAGGATGGAACGACAGTCGATGCCTATCTTCACAAAAACACCTTGAAAAAGGCGATGCCGCCCGTGGTCGCGAGCGTCATGATCGCGCCGGCGACGAGGTTGCCGAGCAGGATGTAGGGCAACGCCTTCTTGAGCGGAACGTGCAGGAGATACGCGCCGAGCGTCCCCGTCCACGCGCCGGCGCCGGGAAGCGGTATGGCGACGAACACGGCGAGGGCGATGAGTCCCCATCTGTTCACGCCGCCGTGCAGCTTTTCATGCGTATGCCGGAGCACCGCGTGCGTGATCCGATGGAGAACCCCCCGATGGCGCTCCATGAGCCGCACCCACCAGTCGCAAGCGGCGTAGATGAGAAAAATCGGCACCGCATTGCCGATCTGCGCGAGAACGTACGTCTCCCAGACCGGCAGATGGTAGCCGAGGATGCCGACGGGAATCGCCGCGCGGAGCTCGCCGATCGGCGTCATGGCGAGCAGGACGACGGCAGCCTCCGCGGGGAGGCCGGTGATGATCGCGGCGGACATAGTCACTTCGCGCTGAGCGCCTTCGGCCACGCGTAGGCGTCGAAGGCCCAGTACATCAGGCTTTTCACTTCTTTGAAGCGGAGTTCTTTCGTCGGCGCGCCGAGGACGACGGCGACGACGCCATTCTTGTCGGGCCCTTCCGCGGCCGCGCCGAAACAGTAACCCGCCTCTTCGATGTAGCCCGTCTTGCCGCCGAGGAACCGGTACGGCGCCGAGTCCAGGAAGCCGCCGAGCAGCTGGTCGGTCGACCGCACGACGTGCGGCAGGCCGGTCTTCGCGGTGAAGCGGTATTCGCGCTTGGTCACGACCTCGCGGATCTCGTCGCGTCCGAGCGCCTCGCGGACGAGGATGGCCACGTCGCGCGCGGTCGCCTGGTTGCGGGAGTCGAGTCCCGTGGGTTCGACGAACGTCGCGCCCGACATGCCGAGCGACGCAGCGGTCTCGTTCATCTTCGCGGCGAACTCCTCGTCGGTGTAGCCCGTCGAACGGGCGAGCGCGACGGTCGCTTCGTTCGCGGACGGCACGAGGCTCACGTTGAACAGGTCGCGGACGGTCACCTTTTCGCCGGAGATCAGGTACGGGACGCCGCCGGGCCTCTGGTCGCTGCCATGCATCTCGACGACCGCGTCCCAGTCGGGATCGTGGTCAAGGAACACCAGCGCGGTCATGAGTTTCGAGATGGATGCGATGGGCTGCGGCGCGTCGGCGTTCTTCTCGAACAGCGACGAGCCGGTCTTCCAGTCGGCGACCATCACGGCGCGCGACACCGTCTCGATGCCGAGGCGGTTCGCATCCTTCTTTACCGGCGGCGCGGCCGCGGGCTTCGGAATGACGGCGGCGAGCGGCAGCGTCGCGCGCCGTGGCGGACGGTATTCCGTCATTGAAAGACCCGGCTTGGCCGGGGAGAACGTCAGATACATGGTGAGCGCCACGAGCAGCGAAAACATGGACTCGGGATCAGGCAGGGTCTTGGGATGGCGCCTCTTCCGTCGGCGAGGCCTCACCGGCCTCCGCGGGGGCGTTTTCCGCCTTATTTACGGCCATTTCGAGCACCCGGACGACGTTCTCGTGCGACCGGAGCTTGTCGTATTCGGGCAGCTCCTCCACGCCTGCGACGCCCAGGAACCGGAGGAAGTCCATCGTCACCCGGAAGGTCGTCTGGGGGTCGTAGGGCTCGCCCTGGGCCTCCACGAGGCCGCGCATCAGCAGGTTGCGGAGGATGAGGCTGCAGTTCACGCCGCGGATCTGTTCGAGCTCCGCCTTGGAGACGGGGCCGCGGTAGGCGATGATGGTGAGCGTTTCGAGCGACGGCTTCGTGAGCTCGCCGGTGGTCTCGTCCTTGAGGAAATCCTGGACGAGCCGCGCGTTGTCCGGCGAGGTCGACAGCTGCACCTCGCTGCCATTGTGAAGCACGCGGATGCCTCTGCCGTCGACGTTGTACGCGGCCATGATCTCATCGAGCGCCGCGGAGACTTCTTCCTTGGACGCGCCGCACGCTTCCGCGAGCCGTTTCATGCTCATGGGGCGAGCGGCGACGAACAGCAGGCTTTCGATCTTGGATGACAACATGTGGAGTTTTCAGTTAGCAGTTTTCAGTTATCAGTCGACGACCATCGCACGATGTCCGCCACCGATCACTGACAACTGATAACTGGTGACTTTTTACTTCTACGCCGCCGCTTCGACCTGGGCGATGACGATGTCTCCCCACATCGCGTCCTGGCTGACGGTGACGGTCCGCTGTTTCACGAGTTCGAGGAGCGCAAGGAAGCTCACGATGACCTCCGTTCGCGATTGCGCGTCCGCGAGCACCGACGAGAAGCGCACGCTGGTCGCGGTCGCGATGAGCGACTGGATCTGGCGGATCTTCTCGTGGATGGACACGGTCTTCTCGACGACGGCGCGCGGGACCTTCACGAGCGGCTCGAGCCGCGCGATCACGCCGCGAAGGAGCTCCGCCATCATGGATGACGTGAGCTTCTTCGGCGGCGCGAAGCCGATGTCGACGTGCGGGAGTTTCTCGTGGACGAACAGGAAGCGGCGTTTGCCGATCAGCGCCTCGACGACCTTCGAGGCGTCGAGGTATTCCTTGTAGATCCGCAGCTGCGATTCGAGGTCGCCCTCTTCCGCCTCCGCGATCCCCTGGAGGAACGGCAGGAGGATGCGCGATTTGATGAACAGGAGCCGGGACGCGATGACGAGGAAATCAGCGAGCTCCTCCGGCGGGATCTCCGGATGTTCGTGGACGTACCGCAGGTAGCCGTCGGTGACATGGGCCAGCGAGACCGTGGAAATATCGAGCTTCTCCGACTCGATGAGTTCGAGCAGGAGGTCGAGCGGCCCTTCGAATTGGTCCAGCTTCACCGCATATCCCATAGCCAGTTCCGTGTCTCCCGCGGACTCAGCGCCGCGCCTTCCCGGCCCGCTTCCCCTTCTTCGGCCCCCTGCCCTTCTTCGGCTTGCGCTTGGGCGCGGCCTTCTTCTGGAGCTTCATCTTGTTCTTCTTTCCGAACACGCCCACGAGCGGCGATTCCGCCTTCACGAGGTCCTTCACCTTCATCCTGAGCGACTCCGTGAAGCTTTCCGCGCCGACGATGGCGTCCTTCGTCTTCAGGAGCGCCTTGTCGACGACCACGCCGAAGCCGCGCATGCTGCCGAACGGCGACAGCGCGCCGGGCTCGATGCCGAGCTTCTTCATCCCCTTCTCGAACACGAGCTCGACCTTCTTGGCGTTCAGCGCCTTTTTCAGCTTGCCGAGGTCGACGTAATACGAAGCGGGCACGACCACGATGAAGTGGCTGCCGCCCTTCTGCTTGAGCTCCGGGAGCTCGGCACGGACGAGCAGCGTCTTCGCGACCTTGTCGAGCTCGATGCCGAGCGTCTGCGCGAGATCGTAGGCCGTGTAAACCTTTTTGTGCTTGACCACCTCGAACTGCACGTTCTTTTTGCCAAGATGGACGATGAGCTTCTTCGAGGCGGACATAGGCGCGGGGTGTGGTTATACACTTCTTTCACTTTACCAAAACCCCGCTTATTTGACACCTTTTCCGGCCCGACGGGTGGAAAAAAGAAAATTCCGCTCGGTTGAGCGGAATTTTCACTTCCTAAAGGTCGGTCGAGATGTGCGCTTCCACCAGCTGGCTCTTGGGGAGATCCGACGGCGCGCCCATCATCGGGTCGCGGGCATCGCCGGTCTTGGGGAAGACGATGACCTCGCGGATGTTCGGCTCGTCGGCGAGGATCATCACCAGGCGGTCGAAGCCGACGGCGAGGCCGCCGTGCGGTGGCGCGCCGTACTCGAAGGCCTCGAGAATGTGGCCGAAACGCGCGGCGATGTCCTCGTCGGAAATGCCGAGCACCTTGAAGATCGTGTTCTGGAGGTCGCGGCCGTGGATACGGATGGAGCCGCCGGCGACCTCATAGCCGTTCAGGACGAGGTCATACGCCTTGGCGCGGACCTTCTCCGGGGCGGACGTCAGCATCTCCTTGTCCTCGTCCTTCGGCGCGGTGAACGGATGATGCGCGGAGACGAGCCGACCCTCGGTGTCGGAGTACTCGAACAGCGGGAAGTCGACGACCCAGCAGAACGCGAGTTCGGTCGGATCGTTCTTGTCCTTGCGGATGTCCGGCTTGTCGACGCCATACTTCGCCATCGCGTCCGCGTAGGTCATGCGCGGGAACGGCTCGGCCTGGAGCTTCTTGCCCGGCGCGATCTCCTTGACCATGGCGATGATCGCCTCTTCGAGGACCGCCATCACGTCCTCCTCGGTGAAGACGAACGACATCTCGAGGTCGATCTGGGTGAACTCCGGCTGGCGGTCGCCGCGCTGGTCCTCGTCGCGGAAGCAGCGCGCGACCTGGAAGTAGCGCTCGATGCCCGCGACCATCAGGAGCTGCTTGAACTGCTGGGGCGACTGCGGGAGCACGTAGAACTTCCCGGCGTGGATGCGGGACGGGACGATGTATTCGCGCGAGCCTTCCGGCGTGCCCTTGGTGAGGATCGGGGTCTCGATCTCGAGGAAGCGCTTCTCGGCAAGGTGCTTGCGGAAGAACCGCGTCATCCGGGATCGGAGCTCGACGTTCCTGAGCATGCGCTCGCTGCGCAGGTCGAGGTAGCGGTACTTCAGGCGGAGTTCCTCGTTCACGCCGCGGGTGTCCTTGCCGACCTCGAACGGCGGGGTCTTGGCCTCGTTGAGGATCTCAAGCGTCTTCGCGACGAGCTCGATGGAGCCGGTGACGAGCTTGGGGTTGCGGAGCTTCTCCGGACGTTCGTTGACGGTACCGACGATCCGCACGACGAACTCGGGACGCAGGACGCGCGCCTGCTCGAGCAGCGCCTTGTCCGACGGCAGGAACACGACCTGCAGCAGGCTGGTGCGGTCGCGCAGGTCGATGAAGGTGATCTTGCCCATGTCGCGGCGGGCGTGCACCCAGCCGCAGACGACGACCTCCTGTCCTTTCTTGCCGACGACGTCGGCGATGAATTCGCGCATAGGGGATTTCGGTGCCTGGCTCCGTCGACAGGTGCCTGGCACCGACACTATGTCCTGGAAACAAAATCGCCCTTAGAACGGGCTTTCGGCCTTGTTCGTAAGGGCGATGGAATCGCGGTGCCACCTTACTTCGTCCGGATTTCCGGACCTCGTTGCCGCCTTGCAACGGCTGGTGCGGTTACGGGCACTCCCGGAGGGTTCTACGGCCTTGCGGCTTTCTTCCCTCGGCTCGGCCGTGTCAGCGGCGTCGATGCCTTTACGCGGTGAGAGTAGCGGGTCGGACGGAGTGAGTCAAGCGGAAAACGAAGTTATCAGTTGCCAGTTCTCAGTTATCAGCGTCAGCCGACGGAACGCGCGGACGGACTGAAAACTGATAATCGTTAACTGATAACTTCCTACGGCGTCAGCCGATTCAGCAGCCTCGGGAACGGGATGGTCTCGCGGACGTGCTCGAGGCCGCAAATCCAGGAAACGGTGCGCTCGAGGCCGATGCCGAAGCCGGAGTGCGGGACGGAGCCGTAGCGGCGGATGTCGAGATACCACTCGAAGGCGCTCTTCGGAAGCTTGTGCTCCTCGATGCGTTTCTCGAGCAGCGCCAGGTCGTCGATGCGCTGCGAGCCGCCGATGACCTCGCCGTAGCCTTCCGGCGCGAGCATGTCGGCGTTGAGGGCCCGGTCGGGTTCGTTCGGATCGGGCTTCATGTAGAACGCCTTGACCTCGACCGGATAGTGATGGACGAAGATGGGCTTGTCGTATTTCTTAGTGAGAATCGTCTCGTCGTCAGCGCCGAGATCGTCGCGGTCCTTGATGTCCGAGCCCATGGCACGGAGTTCCTTCACCGCATCGGCATGGTGCATGCGGATGAAGCCGCCCTCCGCGACCTTCTCGAGCGCGGCGACGTTCCTTTCGAGGAGCGCGAGGTCGCCGCGGCGTTCGCGCAGCACGCGTTTCAGGACATGGACGACCATGTCCTCCTGCAGCTGGATGTTCTGCTCCCAGTCCATGTAGGACGCCTCGGCCTCGAGCATCCAGAACTCCGTGAGATGGCGGCGCGTCTTCGATTTCTCGGAGCGGAAGGTCGGACCGAAGCAGTAGGTCTTGCCGAGCGCGGCCGACGTCGCCTCCTGGTAGAGCTGTCCCGACTGCGACAGATACGCCTTGTCGTCGAAGTACTTCACTTCGAAGAGGTCGGACGTGCCCTCGACGGCGTTCGGCGTGAAGATCGGCGAATCGCACAGGACGAATCCGCGGAGCTTCATGAACTCGCGGAAGGCGAACTCGATCTCGTCGCGCACGCGCAGGATGGCCTCCTGGCGCGAGGAGCGCAGCCAGAGGTGGCGATGATCCATGAGGAAGTCGACGCCGTGCTCCTTCTTGCCGATCGGGAACTCGGGCGAGGTGCCGACGGGAACGACCTCTTTCACCTGGACCTCGACCGCTCCCGGCGAGCGCGCGTCTTCTTTCACCGTCCCGCGGACGATGACCGACGACTCGATGGTCAGCGACTTCGCGGCGTCCCACGTCGCCGGCGCCACGTCGTTCTTCACCACGACGCCCTGAAGCCGTCCGCTGCCGTCGCGGAGCTGGAGGAAGGCGATGGATCCCGAGGACCGGATGTTATGCGTCCAGCCGCGGAGTTCGACCTCTTCGCCGAGATGGGTTTTCGCGTCTTTTATGTCGATAACCATAGGGAAAAATGCCGCTCTATCGTGGCAAAAAAGGGGGTTATGCGCAAGGTCGGGGGCTGAGCAGGATGTTGGCCGCTGTCGTTGATGCGGCCCGCGGGTCCTGCCGCTGCGCACCCC
>JAVHQX010000187.1:0-1675 GCA_036171355.1 Patescibacteria group bacterium
CGGCGAGCCGTTCGACGAGGGCAAGATCCTCCAGCTTCAGACGGGCAAACAGGACACCAAGGAGGTCCGCCAGGGCCAGGAGTGCGGCATCAAGGTCAGCTTCCGGAAGCCGTGCCTCGTCGGCGACACGTTCGACGTCTTCAAGGAGGAGCGCCGCGAAAAGAAACTCGTGTTCAGCATCTGACGAAACATCGGTGGTGGAGTGGTTGAGCGGAGAAGCGGTTGAGTGTATAAAGAAGACACTCAACCACTAAGCCACTTCTCCACTTCGCCACTTTTTTGCTCCCCCATATGGCCCAGGCTTTTACTCAGGAGAATTTCCAGAAAGACGTCCTTCAGTCGCCCGTGCCGGTGCTCGTCGATTTCTGGGCGCCGTGGTGCGGCCCGTGCAAGATGATCGGCCCGATCGTCGAGGAGATCGCCGCCGAGTTCGACGGCAAGGGCGCGAAGGTCGGCAAGGTCAACGTCGACGAGAACGGGACGCTCGCGCAGCAGCTCGGCATCATGAGCATCCCCACGCTCATGGTCTTCAAGGGCGGCGCGCCCGTCGGCCAGGTCGTCGGCGTGCAGAGCAAGGATCGCCTCGTCGAGATGCTGAAGAAAGCAATGGCGTGACTGACAAGTTCTCAGCTATCAGTCGTCAGTTGTCGGTGATCGCGTCCGATCAGCTGTAACAGGACTGATAACTGAAAACTGATAACTGAAAACTCCCCATGCGCAACCTCATCATCATCGGTTCCGGCCCCGCGGGCTACACGGCCGCCATCTACGCCGCGCGGGCCGACCTCAAGCCGCTCGTGTTCGAAGGCGCGTCCTACGGCGGCCAGCTCATGACCACGACCGACGTGGAGAACTGGCCCGGGTACGAGAAGGGCATCCTCGGCCCGGAGCTCATGGAGGGCATCCGCAAGCAGGCGCTGCGGTTCGGCGCCGATCTCGTCGGCGAGAACGTGACCGCGGTCGATTTTTCCAGCCGTCCGTTCAAGGTCACCGCCGGCTCGCGCACGGAGGAGGCGGAGGCGGTCATCATTTCGACCGGCGCCTCTCACCGGAAGCTCGGCATCCCGTCCGAGACCGCGCTCTGGGGCAAGGGGGTCTCCGCCTGCGCCACCTGCGACGCGTATTTCTTCAAGGACAAGGTCGTCGCCGTCGTCGGCGGCGGCGATTCGGCGATGGAAGAGGCCGGCTTCATCGCGCGGTTCGCGTCGAAGGTCTGCGTGCTCGTCCGTACCGACAGGCTGCGCGCCTCGAAGATCATGGCCGAGCGCGCCCAGAAGAACCCCAAGATCGAATTCGCGTGGAACGTCGGGGTCGCCGAGGTGCTCGGCGCCGACGTCGGCAAGGTCACGGGCCTGCGTCTCAAGGACACGCAGACCGGCGCGACACGCGACCTTCCGTGCGACGGCATGTTCCTGGCGATCGGCTTGGTGCCGAACGTCGACCTCTTCAAGGGCGTCATCGAACTCGACGAGCGGGGCTACATCAAGACGAGGAACGTCACCGAGACGAACGTCCCCGGCGTCTTCGCGGCCGGCGACGTCCAGGATTCGCGGTACCGGCAGGCCGTGACGGCGGCCGGCAGCGGGTGCGCGGCAGCGTTGGACGCGCAACGATATCTGGAGAAGATGCACGAAGGCGCGTGAAGTCGAGACGGTCGTCCGGGCGCGCCCCCGGC
>JAVHQX010000188.1:0-3877 GCA_036171355.1 Patescibacteria group bacterium
ACGTGAAGGACGCCGACACCCTCGAGCGCGAGGACGGCCGGAAGGTCCGCATCCTGAACGTCGACACGCCGTCGAATCCCGACCTCCAGGCCGCCGCGGTCGCCAAGCTCAAGGAGCTCGTGAAGGGCGGCTCGGTGCTGCTCGAGCGCGACGTGGCGACGAAGGACGCCGATGGCGCGCTGCTCCGGCACGTGCATGTCGGCGCCGCCAATCTCGGCTACGAACTGGTGAGGAACGGCCTCGCCTTCCACGACATCAGGTTCCCGGACTACAAGTACGCCGAGCTCTATATCGTCGGCGGCATCGATGCCGCCCGCGCATACAAGGGATTCTGGGATAATCCGTCGAATAGGAAGTGAGAGTTGGAGAGTGAGAAAGTGAGAGAGCTGGAGAGTGAGAAAGAAAAAGAGAATCAAAAAAAGACCGGCCGAGGGGTTGAGACCTTGGCCGGTTTTTCGTTGGAGGAAAGGGCTAGTTCGCCTTGTCGCGGAGCCAGGGCGCGAGAACTCGCTTGCCGTCGAGCGGATCGTGGCCGTGCATGACCATCGCGAGCATGTCCGCCTCGGCGATGATCTTGTCCTTGTCGCGCAGGCCGTCGACCCACTCCGCGGGGATGTCGCCGAGGCCGACGCGCGAACCGATCATCGCGCCGACCATGCTGCCGACGGTGTCGGTGTCGCGCCCGGCGTTCACGCCTTCGAGGACTCCCGCGCGGAAGTCGCCCGAGTGGCGCAGCGCGGTAGCGATGGCGAACGGGACGCTGTGCACCGCGAGGAAACTCGCGTTCACTTCCGTGCGCAGGGCGACAGGGTCGTCCATGAGCGCGAAGGCGCGGGTGAGGTAGTCCGAGAACGGCGGGTACTGCGGACGGGCGAAGACGTACATCTTCTCCGTGCGGTCGACCACCGCCATGACGTGCGCCTCGACGGCGCGGCGGAAGCTGCGTTCCTGCGCGGACCGCGGGGTGCGCGCGAACGCGGCGATGGCGTGGCCGAGGGCGACGGAGGCGATGCTCGCGCGGAGATCGCCGTGCGTCATCATCCCGAGCGCCATGGCGTCGGAGAGGAACTTCATGTCGTCCGCGCCGGGGCCGAGGAGGACGAACGCCGCGAGCGGGAAGACCTTCATGGCCGGACCGCTGCCGGCGGACGCGCCGTCGGTCTTGGCGGGCGGTGCCGGGATTTCCGGGTGCCGTCCTTCCTTGCCGCCGCTGTCGCGCCACGCCTTGATGGCGATGGCGGCCTCGGTGGTCGTGCCGCCCCACCCGAAGGTGGAGGCCTCGTACTCCTCGACGAGGGCCAGGCCCTGGTCGTGGAGTGAGAAGCCGCGGCTGCGGCAGAGCGAACGCGAGGTGACGAGCGCGAGCTGGGTGTCGTCGGAGGTCGAGCCGGGGGGCAGGCGCTCCGTGTCCTTGACGCGGGTCTGCTTCGGTTCGATGTAGTCCTCGACGCCCTTGCCGCCGGTCGCGGCGAGGATGGCCTCGTGGCTCATGGTCTCGACCGGGACGCCGAGGGCGTCGCCGACGCCGAGACCGACGAATCCGCCGCGCAGGATGTCCAGGAATTCGGAAGTGAACGTGAGCATGAGCGACCTCATTTCTGCTGGTCCGGGCGGGCCGGAGGTGAAGGAACGCGTCGCAAGTCCGGCAGCTGGCACGCTGACCGAAGCGACGCTGCATGATAGGCTATGCGTATCCGTATGTCAACGCGCGTTCCGACCATCGGCATCGACGCATCCCGCGCCAACCGCGCGCAGCGCACTGGCGTCGAGTGGTATTCCTACCACGTCATCCAGGGGCTGAAGGCGCTGATACCGTCCTCGTATCGGGTGCTCTTATATACCGAAGAGCCGCTTCGCGACGGCCTGGAGGATCTTCCGCCTAACTGGGAGAATCGCGTGCTCCGCTGGCCGCCGCGCCGCCTGTGGACGCAGCTGCGCCTCTCGTGGGAGATGCTCGTCCGTCCGCCGGACCTCTTTTTCGTCCCCGCGCACGTCGTCCCCATGGTCACGCCGAAGCGGACGCTCACGACGCTGCATGACGTCGCCTTCATGGCGCTCCCTGACGCCTACCGGCCGATCGGCCGCGCGTACCTCACGCTCATGTACCGCATCGCCGCCGCCAGGGCGCGCATCCTGACGGTGTCGGAGTTCTCGAAAGGGGAGATCGTCCGGTATTTCGGCGCGGATCCCGAGCGCATCACGGTCACGCCGCTCGGTTTCGACGCCGGGAGGTTCGGCCCCGCGACCGACGACGAGATTCGCGCGCGGTTGCACGCCCTCGGCGTCCGGCGGCCGTATTTCCTCTTCGTCGGGAGGCTGGAATTCAAGAAGAACATCGGCGGCCTCATCGCCGCGTTCCGCCGTTATCGCGCGGCGCGACCGGGCGACGAGGCGAAGCTCGTGCTCGTCGGCAAGACCGGCTACGGCTATGCGCGGGAGATGCGCGCGCTCGGCGAGGCGGAGAAGCTTTCTGTCATCCAGAAGGGCTACGTCGCGCCCGACGACATGCGCCATCTCTACGGCGGCGCCACGGCGTTCGTGTTCCCGTCGCGCTACGAGGGATTCGGCATTCCCGTGCTCGAGGCGTTCGCCTGCGGCACGCCGGTCATCGCCTCCGACGTCACGTCCATCCCGGAGGTCGCGGGCGACGCCGCGCTTTTCGTGAACCCCGGCGACCCCGAGGACATCGCGCGCGCCATGGCCAAAGTCGCGGACGATCCCGCGCTTCGCGCGTCCCTCGCCGCGAAAGGCCGCGAGCGGGTGAAACGGTACTCCTGGGCGTCGACCGCCGAGAAGACTTGGAACGTCATGAAAGACATGCTTTCCTGAACCTATGCGCATCGAGATCACCACCCGCGAGCCCTCCGACGCCGGCCGCGTCGCGCCTCTGCTCCGCGAGTACGGCATCGGCCGCGTGAACGTCACCGACACCGCCAAGGAGGCGGATGTCTTGGGGATCGCCGCCGCCATGCGCGCGGCCGTGCCCGGCATCGACGTGATAAGCCACGCCGCGGCGAAGCATTTCGACCCGCACTCGTTCCGCTCGTTCCTGTTCCGCGTCGAGGACGACAAACTCGACCCGCTTCTCATCGTGAGCGGCCATCCGCGGGGGAAGTTCGACTCGCTCGCCGCGCTCGCTATGATGTCCGCGGCGGGCGGCCGCATGTCGGCCTATTGCGTCCATAACCCCTTCCTGCCCGCCGCCGACCGCGCGGCGGAGGACGCGCGCCTCGCGGAAAAGCTCGGGCATCCTTTCGTGCGCGGCATCATCCTGCAGATCGGCATGGACGAGGCGAGGATCGGGGACGCGGTGTCGCGCATCCGAGCGCTCCGTCCCGACGCCGTCGTCATCGGGTCGGTCCCCGTACCGACGGAGGGCATGTTGAAAAAAATGAAGGAACGGTCGCTGGCCGGGGTCAGCCTGGACGGCGCGTATCTCGGCTCGCCGGGCGCCGCGGAAGAGGCGACGAAGCGCCACCTCGCGGCGTTGCGCGGCCTCGGCGTCGAGCCGCTGTTCTTCATGGACGAATTCGGACGCGATCGCATCGAATGGGCCCTCGCGGCGGACGGCGGCGGGCCGCGTTGACGCGTGCAGCCAGGCCGCAGCCGGGCTTAGGATTGCCGTTTCGGAGGCGACCCTTTCTGGAGGGTCTTTTTTTGTACGCGGGGACGCGGAAATAAAAGAAATAAAAAAAGAGCCGCGTCCGGTGCGGCTTTCCCGGTTCGGCGTGACAGGCCGAAGGGAAATCGCGGCGTGACAGGCCGCGGCACGGAACGGGCTCAAGGTGGGATCGCCCGGGAAGCCGGGCTAACGGAACGGCGGGTCGACGCGAAGTCGCATCGATGTCTCCTGGCGGGTTGGCGGCGCGGCTGCGCC